>JAUWIQ010000375.1 GCA_030605285.1 Planctomycetota bacterium | reverse complement strand
GGTAGGCATCTCTTCACCGGCCCCCTCCCCATCACGAAGATAGGGGTTGTAGGTTTTGACCTCGGCGAGCATCAACGTATTATTTAACCCATCGCCGATCTGACGCATCGAGACTCCTTTTTCAGGATAGAACATCCCGTTGCCCCCCTGCTTGGTCGCCGGATCCCAAACCTTCCAGGTCCCCATGTTTACGCCGTAATTGATCGGAGCGTAGGTTTCAATGCCATTTTTTATGCGCAACTGGGTGTTCTGTTCGGAAGGACAATTAAAGATGAGTACTCGGTGGGCTGAGATCGGTTTGCCATCAAGCTGGATGTCACTGTAAGGCAATGAAAAATCGATATTTTCATAAATATGCCCCTGCTCAAGAAACGGGGTAATCACGGCCTGCGCCGACCAGCCACCCTCGCCACTGCGACTGGGCGGAAACGCGCGCCGCGCAGATTCGTATGTCTGAATTGCAAGTGCAAACTGTTTGAGGTTACTTTTACAGACACTGCCACGGGCCGCCTCGCGAACGCTATTGAGTGCAGGCAGCAGGAGGGCAACGAGAAGCCCAATCACAGCAATCACCACCAGAAGTTCCACGAGTGTAAAACCGTTCGTTTTTTCAGATCGCATTGTTATTTCTCCGCCTGGCTGGAAATCAGCACCGTTTGCCTGGGAACTTGAGGCCAAAACAGGAACTGTTTTTGCTGGGTCATGTAAGCTTGTGCCCCTCATAAATTCGCCACAACTGAGACTGAGTATCAATTACAACTTGGCTTAGAATAATCGAATTTTTGCAAGTGTAAAGGGGAGTCTGGCAAAGTCGCAACATTTTTCCCGCGGCCCGCAACGCGGTCACCATCCCGTGGGGCAATCCTTGTGGTTGCCGCAACGGGCCCATATATTTCACTTAACTTCTTGCTGAAAAAAGTGGGGCCTGGAGATGGGCCCGGAGATTTTGACCACGGCGGGGGATGAACTTCGCTTGCCCGATTCACGTACGTAAACTGTTATTCGCAGGCACGTTCGGCCCCTGACGGCCTGAGAAACCTCGGAAAGGTATCTGGATATGTCGGCCTCCCCACAAACCGCAGCCGCCCCGACTGAGCCCCAAACCGCGGACTTGGTCATCGAAACGAGAAACCTTTCCAAGGTCTATCGCGACTTTTGGGGGCGCCAGAAAGTTCGGGCACTCAAGGCCCTCGACCTCCAGGTGCGGGAGGGTGAAATTTTCGGGCTCCTGGGACCGAACGGTTCGGGCAAATCGACCACGATCAAAATCCTCCTGTGACTTTTATTTCCTACCAGTGGGGAGGCTTTGGTCTTCGGTCGCGATGCCACCGAGGTCTCAAAAAACCAGCGGATCGGCTACCTGCCGGAAGAATCCTACCTGTATCGGTTCCTCAACGCCACCGAAACGCTCGACTTCTACGGTCGGCTGTTCAACATGTCGGCCCACGAGCGACGCGAACGGGGCCGACAATTGATTGAGATGGTTGGGCTTACCTCCTCGGCCCGTCGGCCCCTGAGGGAATATTCCAAAGGGATGACGCGACGGATTGGTCTTGCCCAGGCACTGATCAACGACCCCGATCTGATCCTGCTCGATGAACCCACCAGCGGTCTGGACCCGATCGGCACTAAGCAAATGAAGGACCTGATCCTGAGTCTCAAAGCGGAGGGCAAAACGGTGGTCCTCTGCAGTCACTTGCTCGCCGATGTTCAGGATGTCTGCGACCGCATTGCCATCCTCTATCAGGGGGAACTCAAGGAACTCGGTCGTGTCGACAGTCTGCTAAAACAGCAGGACATCACACAAATTCAATCGACCCAGCTTAGCGGGGAGGCCTTGGAAGAGGTTTGCCAGCTGATCCGACAAAAAGGCGCGGAAATTCTCGCGACCGACAACCCCAAGACCACCCTTGAGGATCTCTTCCTGGCCATTGTCGAAGAGAGCCAGGCCCGACCCGGCAAAAGAGTCTACGCAGACAAGGACGAACGGTAAGGCAACGATGGTCATTGAAAAATCAGTAGTACCCCTCTGGCAGTGGCTCTTCGGTGGCCCGCTTGCCCAGCAGAGGGAAGGTGCGCTCTGGGAATTTTTTTACACCACATGGGTTCTGGGGCTGATCGGCCTGGCGATCGGCCTGCTGATCACGATCTTCCGCTACGGACCCCGCCGCGGCTGCCGGAATCTTGTTCGTGTCCTCATCCAGACGCCGCGGGATCTTCTCGGAATTTCGCCACGACGCGTGGCGGGGCTGACGTATCTGGCGATGCGGGAAGCATTTCGTCGCCGAGTCTGGGTTGCGCTCCTGCTGTTTTTCGCCGTGCTGATGTTTGCCGGCTGGAACCTGGCACCCCGCAGCGACCAGCCGGCGGTCCTCTACCTTAATTTTGTACTCACCGCAGCCACCTTTATCATGCTGCCTGTGGCGGTATTTACTTCGGCGTTCAGCCTACCTCAGGACATCAAGAATCGCACGATTTATACCGTGGTTACTAAACCGGTCAGACCGAGCGAAATCATCCTCGGGCGGATTCTTGGGTTTTCTTTGGTAGCCACCGTCCTGCTCACGATCATGGGGCTCGTGAGTTACATTTTTGTCGCTCGTGGCTTGGATCATAGCCATCAATTGTTTGAGGACGAACTGATCACCGAGACCCTCCGCGGCAAGCCGGTTCGCTATGAAGGTGCCACCACGCTCTCAGACCATCACCGGCACCAGGACCAAATCGAGGCAAACGAGTTTTTCCCCGAGATCGAATTGCAGGCCCTCCCCGAAGCCGCGGGAATCGTGATTTCAAAAACGGCTCCCCCGGCGGCGGAAGCCGGGTTGCGAAAGGGCGACATCCTGGAGGCGATTGAGGGGGTTCCGGTCAGCGGGGATCGGCTCGACGAAGCGATCCTTGCGCTGCAGGGAGAGGCCGGGTCCCAACTCGCATTGACCGTACGACGGGGTGAGAATTCGCTAATCGTCGATGTTCCTCGCACCATTCTGGAGACGTTCACAGAATCCAATCGCGGTCACAAGCATCGCGTACTCGCCCACGGGTCCCCGCAGGAGAGTACAGGCAAGATCACCTACCAACTAGGCTCCCCCGAGGGTTTGTTCGTCGCTCGGGTCCCCAAATATGGCACGCTTCGTTTTCGTGATAGCCAAGGGGACCCCAAGGACGAGCAGACCTGGAAGTTCACCGAAACGGGTGTCAATATTGGAAAGATCTTTTCCTACCGGAGTTATATTCGAGGCAACACGCTCGCCGCCGCGGTCTGGACCTTCG
>JAUWIQ010000387.1 GCA_030605285.1 Planctomycetota bacterium | reverse complement strand
GTCAACAAGACAATAGAATTCATAATTCTCGCAACTCGCTCACAATATTTTCGGTGTCCTCATTCGAGAGAGCATCCGCGAAGGTGTGGGTCTCTTGGACGGGCAGGACCATGATTTTTCCGTCCCCGATTCGCCCCGTGCGGGCCACGTCGATGATCTTACGGATAATTTCTTCGACGCGGGGTTCTTCAACCCAAAGCGTAATTTCCACTTTTGGCAAAAACGCTTGTGAATATTCGCTGTCGCCATATTCATCCAGATAACTTTTTTGCCGACTATAGCCTTTGACCTCGCGAATACTACACGCCTCCAGGGGAGCACGGCGGAGCGCGTGGAGTACCCTTTCGGCCAGGTAGGGTTTGATGACCGCAACGATCTGTTTCACAGCAGAAGGCCTCCCAAATTGCCCTAGGACTGACAATTGCAGGACATTATCGGTCGGTATCCGAGTCCTTGCAACCATAGCCGCTCCAAATCGCGAGTGCCCGATCAGCTGGGGTTGGGTACCGTGGCTCTTCGCCAATTTTGGCCACGGGCAGCTGGGATCAGGGACTTGGGCCTGCTGGCACCTGCAACTCTCGAAAACCCCAGGACTGCTTGCCGATCAACTAAAAAAGTTTTCTCCGAAGAGATCGATGGGTGGACCCGTTTCCACCTCCACGTCACCTTCCACGCGAGTCATGCAAGCGAGTCTCATCGTCTCCTCGCTGCCGATGTAGGCCAAACAGGGCAGGGGATCCGGAATGGGGGTTGGAATCGGTGTCTTGAACTTGACTTTTTCTCGAACCGTCATGGGATTTGTGTTTTCCATACCCTTCATGATATTGACGCGACAGGTGCCACAAAGACCAAAACCGTGACAGTTTAAAAGTGCGTTGAGCGTGGCACCAAAACCATTGAAACCATCGTAGATATTCACGCCCGCCTTTTGCGCTGCCGTGCGTAAGTCAGTTCCTGAAGGTACTTCAATCTCTTTTTTTTCTTTAATAAATTTGACGGTAGGCATGACGTCGATTGTTGGCTTGAAATGGGGTCCGCTCGAGATCTTCTGCTCCACTTTAACCGATGGGTGCTTGCCAAGCAAAGCCCGCAGCCGTTTAGTGTTTATCCGTTTCCCTTCCAGTCAGCAAGCGCCATTCGGTTCCACCCATCCCAATGGAAATTGCCAAATACAGGATCAGGCAGCAAGTTAATGGGACAATGACGCGGAGCCCTTCATACCATAGCGATCCCGTCAGGCCCGCTGCTGAGAGGGCCCTCAGGACCAGCCAGCCGACAGCAAACATAACGAGTGAAGCGAGACTGCTGCGGGCGACGGTCGCCCCCAAGCGGCTCCAGTCGAGAGAACCAATGCGGCGGCTAAATGTGACCGCCAGCAGAATCATGAACAGCCCGGCAACAAACGCACTTGCCAGCGCCAACCCCACTTCCGCAAAAGGCCAGATCAACAAAAGATCCAGCAATAAATTTAGCATCACAATCCAGACGCCGAGCCGCAAAGGCGTGCGTCGGTCGCCATGGGCATAAAAACCCCGGGCCAGGATAGGGAGTGCCGAGTAGGCCCAGATCCCACTCCCGTAGGCAGCGACCATCGCTGCCGTACGCATTGCATCGGTGATCGTGAACGCTCCGTGGCGGAATAGCAGGATTGTCAGAGGCTCTCCCAGCAGCACGAGCCCGACACTGGCTGGGATTGCCAAAAATAGCGTGAGTTGCAGCCCGAGCGTCAACGTGTTTCCCATTTCCGCGTTGGCACCACGAATCGCATGGCGACTCAGGGTGGGAAAAATCACGGTTCCCACTGCAACACCCAAGAGCCCGATCGGCAGCTGGTAGATGCGCTCACTGAAATAAATGGCCGCAATCACACCGTCCCGCATGGGATAAACCAGCGAGCCCCCCAGCCAATCAATTGCCGTACCGGCTGCGGAGGAGGAAAAAATCCAGGCAACCATGGTATCGACCAGGGTATTGATCTGGGTGATGGCCAAACCGAGCAGCGTTGGTAGCAGGCCGGTCGTTACTTGTCGTACTGCCTGCCGACTGGCCTGCCAGTTGTAATCGAAGCGAAAACCGAGTTGTCGCAGGACCGGCAATTGCATGCCGAACTGCAAGAGACCGCCCACCAGGACAGCCACTGCGAGTAGGTATGTCTGGGCTGCCTGATCCTCAGACCAGTGGGGGGCCATCCAGACTGCGGCGAGGATCCAGCAGACATTGAAGACAATCGGGATGCATGCGGGCGTGCTAAAATGGTGGAGGGCGTGGAGTGTCGCAGAGACCTGAGCCGCTAAACAGATGAATAGCAGATAGGGAAGCATGACTGCGGAGAGACCTGCAATCAGCCGAAGTTGGGAATGACTCTCCGTCGAGATCCAAACCACGGCACAGAGCAGTTCCGAGAGTAAGACAACGACTGAAAGGACGATCGTTAGCCAACCGAGCAGAACACTTACCAGCTGCCAGGCCGCAGGCCGGGAGCGATCGAATTTTTCTGTGACCACGGGTAAATAACTGGCAGCCAGAGCCCCTTCGCCAAAAAGCCGCCGGAAAAAGTTAGGTATCCGGAAGGCAATCACAAAGGCATCGATTGCACCGCTGCCGACCAAACCAAAAAGTGCTGCGGTAGCAACATCGCGCACCATACCCAGGACCCGACTTATGAGGGTCCAAAACACGGTGACACGGAAGCCGGTTAAAATTCGAGTCCGTTCCTGCGACATGCTAACCTGATGATCGTGATGGAGAGAGGCATGTGGTCCGGACTGCCAGCAGAACAGAGTGCAACGCCAGCAAGAGATGTCGCTGGCCTTGTAGGACTTCGTGGGATCGAATACGTTCTACGGTTTGGAGAGTTTACCATGTCCCCGCGTCGTAAGGCACCACAGGTATTTCCTCTCGGACGCAATGCCTCCGAAATATTATGGCAAAACATACACCGCATCAGCAAAAGATAATTAAAAATTACTACAAGAATCGGGGGGCAATTTCCCAGCAGCGGCTCGGCGAACTAGTTACGGATCTTTATCTTGCCGAGGGTAAAAAACGGGAAACGATTTGGAAGCGGATCCGCAGTGCGTTGGAAAATCTGGAAATCAAACCGGAGCGCATCGACCATCTCCAGCGTCAGGATAATCCGGAAATGGTAGCAAGGCTGGTT
>JAUWIQ010000023.1 GCA_030605285.1 Planctomycetota bacterium | reverse complement strand
GTGATCGGATTGCCGCGGGCCTTTTGGCTCGGGGGGTCCGTGCGGGGGACCGTCTCGTGTTGTTGGTGCGTCCCGGCATCGATTTTGTGTCACTGGTCTTTGCGCTCTTCAAATCCGGGGCGGTCATGGTATTGGTCGATCCGGGGATGGGCAGGCGCAATTTGCTTGGTTGCCTTGCGGACGCCCAACCGGATGGTTTTATTGCGATCTCGGCGGTCCACGCGGTACGCGTGTTGAGGCGTCGCCGTTTTCCCAAGTCACGGACTCACGTCACGGTAGGGCCGCGACTCTTCTGGGGTGGTTGCACGTTGGACCAAATCCGCACCGAGGGGCAGGAACAGCATCCGCTGGTTTCCACCCGGGCGGAAGACCCGGCCGCAATCATCTTCACGACGGGCAGTACGGGCATTCCTAAGGGGGTGCTTTACCAGCACGGGAATTTTGAACATCAGGTGCGTGAGATTCAAAACCGTTATGGAATCCAAGCGGGTGCAGTCGATTTGGCCGGCTTCCCTCTGTTTGGACTTTTCAATAGCGGCATGGGAGTCACCACAGTCGTACCGGAGATGGATGCAACACGGCCCGCAGAGGTCGATCCAGAAAAGATTCTCACTGCGGTGCGCGACTGGGAGGTTACCCAATCTTTTGGTTCCCCCGCACTTTGGAATCGTGTGGCCAGTTATTGTGAGCGGCAGGGGATCGAAATCCCGGGGATACAAAAAGTTTTTTCCGCTGGGGCTCCGGTTCCCGGACGCGTGCTGGCCATCTTGCAGCGTCGACTACCGGCGGATGCGGAGATTCATACGCCCTACGGTGCGACCGAGGCGTTGCCTGTTGCGTCGATTACAGCGCGTGAAGTTCTTGGTGAAACGCAGCACAAGACGGATCAGGGCGCGGGCGTCTGTGTGGGCAGTCGTTTTTCGGGTATCTGCTGGAGGGTTATTCCGATCACCGAGGGGCCAAACGAGGCGCTCCCCGAGGAAGTCCCGAGGGGAACGGTTGGGGAATTGATTGTATCGGGACCCGTGGTGACCCAAGAATACGTGACCCGAGTCGAAGCCAACCGCCTGGGGAAGATTATGGATGGAGCAACGCGCTGGCATCGGATGGGGGATGTCGGTTATCTGGATGCGCAAGATCGTTTTTGGGTTTGCGGGCGGATGTCGCAACGGGTCCGCTGTTTGAAAGAAACACTTTACACCATCCCGTGTGAAGCGATCTTCAACACCCATCCTGCGGTCTACCGCACCGCGCTGGTCGGTGTGGGGTCAGCGGGTCGGCAGCGGCCCGTTCTTATTGTCGAGCCGTTTGCCGGATCGTATCCGCGGAGCCATCGTCTGCGGATGGCTTTCAGCGAAGAACTGCGTCTCCTGGGGCAGGGTACCCCGCATACCCGCACCATTCAAGATTTTCTTTTCCATCGTAGCCTGCCGGTCGACATCAGACACAACGCGAAAATTTTTCGTGAAAAACTTTCCTCTTGGGCGGCGAGGCGCATGGGATGAGTTGCTCGACACTGGTGACCGGTGCCACGGGATTTCTGGGTCGCCATCTCGTCCAGCAGGCGTTGGCGCGGGGCGATCGGGTCCGCGTACTCTGCCGCCGCCACCATGCCCAATTACAAAACTGGGGCAGCGAGATTTTCCTGGGAGACATCCGCGATCGCCATGCGGTGGAGACCGCCTGCCGAGGTGTGGAGGTGGTACATCACGTGGCGGGCGTGGCCGGGATCTGGGGGCCCTGGCAGCGGTATTATGAGGTCAATACCCTGGGAACCGAACACGTTCTGGCAGCATGCCGCAGTTGCGGTGTGGAGCGTCTCGTTTATACGAGCAGTCCGAGTGTAACCTTTGACGGTCGTCCGCAGGAGGGTGTGGATGAAACGGCCGCCTATGCGAGTCGCTGGTTGTGCCATTATCCACACAGTAAAGCGCTTGCCGAGCAGGCGGTACTGGCCGCCAACGAGCCCGGCCGTCTGCGCACCTGTGCCCTGAGACCTCACCTGATTTGGGGTCCTGGGGATCGCCATTTGGTCATTCGTCTGCTTGCGCGAGCCCGCCGCGGACGATTGCGAAGGGTGGGAGACGGTCGCAATCTGATCGATACAGTGTATGTCGAAAATGCGGCGGCGGCACATCTGCGGGCCGCCGATTCGCTCGGGCCGACTGCAGTTTCTGCGGGGCGGGCCTACTTCATCAGCCAAGGCAAACCGGTCAACTGCTGGGATTGGATCGATGAGTTGCTCTCATTGGCGGGACTGCCAGCGGTGAGAAAAACGATTTCTCTGCCTGCGGCAAAACGCCTAGGCGCTGTTTTAGAGGGTATGTATCGGACGCTTCGTATCGCCTCCGAGCCACCGATGACTCGGTTTCTCGCATCCCAGCTTGGCACTTCCCACTATTTCAATATCAGCCGGGCACAGCAAGATTTTGGTTACGAGGCGGAGGTCACCACGGAAGAGGGGATGCGGCGGCTTGGCGCGTGGCTTGTGGATCAGGTGATCTAGTGGGCTATGGGCCGCTGGAGGCCTCGGGTGCCTTGTAAATTTAGGGTAAAATAGATAGGCTCACACGCTCCAAGGTAGGTAACACCCGGCAATCCTGCAGCCATGGTTTCCATCCCCGCAGACGAACAACGGATTGTGATTACCGGTATCGGTCTCACCGCGCCGAACGGCAACAATTATCGCGAGTTTCGCGAGAGCCTGCTTGCCGGTCGCTCGGGGGTAACCCCCTATGAAATTCGCTATGTGGGCGAGACGCTTGCCGGTATTTGCAACTTCGATGAGCTTTGTTATCAGAAGCGGAAAGAGGTCCGCCGCGGCACGCGTGCTGGGAGCATCGGCATTTACTCCGCAAACCAAGCCCTTGTCGATTCGGGAATCGACTGGGAGAACACGGATCGGTCCCGGGTCGGGATCTACATTGGTGTCACCGAACACGGTAACGTCGAGACGGAAAACGAGGTTTATGAACTCAAGGGCTTTGATTACGACACGCAGTTCTGGTCACACCACCATAATCCCCGCACGGTAGCGAATAATCCGGCGGGAGAAATTTCTCTCAATCTGGGGATTACCGGTCCCCATTACTCGATTGGGGCGGCATGTGCGGCGGGGAACGCGGGCCTTATTCAGGGTGCCCAGATGCTACGCCTCGGCGATTGCGACATCGCATTCGCAGGCGGTGTTTCTGAAAGTGTTCGCACGTTTGGGATTTTTGCTAGTTTTAAGAGTCAAGGGGCGTTGGCAGCTCATGAAGATGCAGCCCGTGCTTCACGTCCTTTCGACGTGGATCGCAATGGGATTGTGGTTGCGGAGGGAGGATGTATTTTTGTACTCGAGCGGTTTTCGGATGCGAAAGTTCGCGGGGCAAAAATCTACGGCGAGTTGGTCGGGTACGCCATGAACAGTGATGCCAGTGATTTTGTACTTCCCAATCCTGTCCGTCAGGCAGAGTGTGTGCGACTGGCGATCCGCCGGGCAGGGCTGACCGCAGATCAGATCGATATTGTCAGCACGCATGCGACCGGAACGAGCAGCGGGGACGTGCAGGAATGCAAGGCCCTACGTCGGGTGTTCTGTAAGAGTGAGCGGACCCACTTCAACAATGCAAAGAGTTTTATTGGCCATGCGATGGGAGCGGCGGGCGCTTTGGAATTGACTGGGAACCTTCCTGCGTTTGAGGATGGCGTCTGCCATGCCACCATCAATGTTGACCAACTGGACCCGGAGTGCGCTTTGAATAATCTGGTTTATGGCGATGCAAAGGAAGTTGGCGATGTCCGCTACATCCTCAACAACTCGTTTGGGATGCTGGGCATCAACTCGGCGGTCATTATTAGAAAACTTTAGTAGGTGGGGCCGCCATCGCCAACGTAGTATAATCAGATAAGAATTTGCTAGGATTTCAGGCAAAGAAGGATCGGACGGAGGGAGTGGATGACGGCTGAAGAAATACGAGAAGTCATTATCGACATCCTGGGCGACATTGCTCCGGATGAAGAATTAGGTGATTTGAAGGATGACGTGCCATTTCGAGATCAATTGGAACTGGATAGCATGGACTTCCTGGATATTGTGATGGAGCTTCGCAAGCGTTATCGGGTCCAGGTGCCGGAGGAGGACTACGGCGAGCTGGCCAGTCTGCAGAGTACTGTTACCTATCTTGAACCGAAGATGCAGGACACCGCAAAGCTTTGACACGCTTCTATGTACGATACCGTCATTATCGGCGCAGGTATGTCCGGCTTGGCGGCAGGTATCCGTCTGGCACACTACGATCAGCGCGTCTGCATCCTTGAGCGGCATTACACGATCGGCGGATTGAATTCGTTCTATCGGCTCGACGGTCGTGACTACGACGTGGGGTTGCACGCGGTCACGAATTTCACCCCGAAGGGAACGCGTAAGGGGCCGCTAGCCCGCTTGCTGCGACAGCTTCGTTTTCGTTGGGACGATTTTTCCCTGGCGCCCCAGTTGGGATCGGAGATTGCCTTTCCAGGGGTGCGGATCGCGTTTGGGAACGGCATCGAAATGCTCACTTCGGAAATCGAGCGTTGCTTTCCTGCGGAGAAGGACAACTTCCAGAAGCTGCTGACGAACATTCTCGACTACGATGAATTGGACCAGGAGTTGTTTAAGTTTTCGACCCGAGAGATCCTCCGCGAGATACTTCGAGATCCTTTGCTCATCGAAATGCTGCTCTGCCCCACGATGTGGTATGGGAACAGTCGAGAACGCGATATGGATTTCGGGCAGTTTTGCATCATGTTCCGCAGCATTTTTTTCGAAGGGTTCGGCCGACCGGTTGCCGGCGTCCGCACAATATTAAAAAAACTGGTTCGCAGATTTCGCGCACTCGGCGGCGAATTAAAGCTTCGCAGTGGTGTCGATCATATCAAAGTCGAGGACAATCGTGCGGTGGGAGTCGTCTTGGATGACGGGCAGCAGATCGAGGCAGCGAATATTATTTCCTCGGCGGGTTTGGTAGAGACCATGCGCCTCTGTGACGATGTGAGTGAAGTCGATGAAAGTCCAGCAGGCCGCCTTTCCTTTTGTGAGATGATGTCGGTCCTCGATACGCAGCCCAAGGAGGCGGGATTTAAAAAGACGATTGTCTTTTTTAATGATTCCGAGGAGTTCTTCTGGCAGCAGCCCGAGGGGCTTGTGGATCTGCGGACCGGCGTGATTTGTTCACCTAATAATTACGGCTACACGAGTGAAGAAGGACAACTTCCGGAGGGTATTATCCGGATCACAGCGCAGGCCAACTTCGACCATTGGGTGGCCCTTTCGGAATCGCAGTATCGTGTTGAAAAGGCCAAGTGGTACGACCGGGTACTCGAATCGGCGATGCGGTTTGTCCCCGATTTCCGCCACAGAGTTGTGGCCACGGACATGTTCACGCCGAAGACGATTCGACGCTTTACCTGGCACCATGGCGGCACGGTTTACGGGGCGACACACAAACAGCTCGACGGGACCACGCACCTGCCCAACCTTCAGCTTTGTGGTACGGACCAGGGATTTATTGGGATCATTGGGGCAATGACTAGTGGAATCTCGATTGCAAATCGTTGTCTGTCGCGACAGCAGGGATTAGCAGGCGAGGACACGGTCAGTAGCAGACAGTCGTAGTACGGATCTAGACGCCATGCCACGAGATTTTCTTCAAGGTGTCTCCGAGCAGTACGATGTTATCGTGATTGGCAGCGGTCTGGCCGGCATGACGACCGCCAATACACTTGCCCGCAGTGGACATCGGGTATTGCTCCTGGAGCAACATTACAAACTCGGTGGGATGGCAACCTGGTTCAAACGACCGGGCGGACATATTTTTGATGTTTCTCTGCATGGTTTTCCGGTCGGCATGGTCAAGAGTTGTCGACGATACTGGTCCCGCGAAATTTCCGATTCCATCGTACAGCTCAAGAACATTCGTTTCGACAACCCGATGTTCTCCTTGACGACCCGTTACACCCGCGAGGATTTCACCAAGCTGTTAGCAACGAAATTTGGCATCGCCAGCGAGCAAGTGACGGCATTTTTTGATGCCGCCCGCGGAATGAATTTCTACGATAAGCAGCAGTTGACCGTGGGCGAGTTTTTCGAACAGTATTTTCCGGGCCGTCAGGATGTGGTGCGACTATTGATGGAGCCGATCACCTATGCCAATGGATCGACGCTTGAGGACCCGGCAATTACGTATGGAATCGTCTTTTCGAACTTCATGTCGAAGGGAGTTTTTACGTTCGAGGGGGGGACGGATCGGCTGATTATGCTGATGCACGAAGATCTCAAACGCAACGGTGTCGATGTCCGGATCCGCTGCGATGTGGAGCGTATCCATGCCGAACAGCGACGTGTTACGGGAGTGACGGTGAACGGCCGTTTTATTCGAGCCCGCAGCGTGGTTTCCAATGCCAATATCAAGGCGACTGTTTTGCAGCTTACCGGTGAGGATCATTTCGATAAAGATTTTATTGACGAGACGCAGGCGGTGCGGCTGAATAATTCCAGCACGCAGGTCTACATGGGGCTCAAAGCGGAAGAACGGATTGACGAAAATACCGGTGATTTGTTGTTCAGCTCGACGGCACCCGCGTTTGAGACCGAGAAGCTGCTTAGCCGCGATATCACAAGTCGGACGTTTTCTTTTTACTATCCCAGAACCAGGCCGCAGGGGCGGCCGCGATGTCTGATTGTCTCCAGTACCAACGCCAATTTCTCCGATTGGTCCGATCTGGATAAGCATGAGTATCAGGCCAGCAAGCAGGATCTGATTGAAACCACGCTCGATGCCCTGGATAAATACGTGCCTGACATTCGCAGCAAAATCGATCATGTGGAAGCTTCCACGCCACGGACATTTCGCCACTACACCAGCCACGCCCTGGGTCCCAGTTTCGGCACGAAGTTTGAGGGGCTGGCCATCAGTCGCGGTTTGTCCAAGCAGGTGCAGGGCCTGTTTCATGCGGGAAGTGTGGGCATTATCATGTCGGGTTGGTTGGGGGCGATCAATTACGGAGTGATTGTAGCCAATGAAGTCGATGCCTTGTTGTTCTCCTCAAGTACATCAACGGTTTCCTGAGCCGTGGAGAAGTCTATGACGCTTGCAGCAATTGAAGCAGCGATTCCTCACCGGGAACCTTTTCTGCTCCTGGATGAGATTGTCGAGCAGCAGGAAAACCGAATTACCTGTTGCAAAACATTCCGGGGAGATGAATTCTGGTTTGCCGGCCACTATCCGGAGTTTCCCCTGGTCCCGGGAGTGTTGCTCTGTGAAGCAGCACTGCAGGCCGGAGCGGTGCTGCTGGCGCGGTATGCCGAGGGTCTGGAGGGTGTACCGGTCGCCACGCGCATGGGAGATGTTCGCTTCAAGCAAATGGTGAAACCCGGGGATACGATCACACTCGATGTTACTTTGGACGAACAGGTCAGCCACGCTTTTTATCTTACGGCGCGTGTGACAGTACGTGGGCGGATGGCCGCGCGACTTACCTTTGCCTGCACGATGGCGGCAGCGGGCCAAACGAGTTGAAGATCGGGGTAGCGGAGGAGATCAGAAGAGTTTTTACGTGGTGGATCGGTCGCGGCAAGCGCGTCATTACACAGGGAGAAGAGCTTGGACTTTCTTGGACTCGAGGAAAAAACCATTGTCATTTTTGGTTTGGCAAACCGAAAAAGCGTGGCTTGGCATGTGGGCCGGATTCTCGAGCAACTGGGTGCCCAGGTTGTCTATGTGGTCCGCACGGAGGAACGTCGAGAGCAGCTAAAAGATCGAGTCGGTGAAATGCCGGTCTTTGTTTGTGATGTTGAGTCGGATGAGCAAATTCGTGCGGTGCGGGACGCGATCGGCAGCGATTTTCCGCGGGTCCATGGGATTTTGCATTCCATCGCATTTGCTGACTATGAAGAGGGGATGAAACCCTTTCATGAGACACCCAAGCGATCCTTTTTAAGAGCCGTGGATGTCTCATGTTATTCCCTCTTAGCGATCTCTGACGCCTTCAAGACATTGCTAGATCCCGACGGGTCGGTCGTTACGATTTCGATCTCAACGACCCGGATGGCGAGTGAGAATTACGGGTACATGGGACCCATCAAGGCGGCGCTCGATTCTTCACTGGCGTTTTTAGCAAAGTCATTCAGCGCGGTTTCCCGCGTACGTTTTAATGCGGTAGCGGCGGGGCTGCTGAAGACTTCGGCCTCTGCAGGGATTCCAGGCTATGTCGAGAGCTACCTCTACGCCGAGCAGGTAATTCCCCGCAAGCAGGCACTGCGGACCGAAGAAGTGGCAAATACGGCGGCATTTCTCCTCAGCGACCGCTCGAGTGGGATCAATGCCCAGCAGGTCATTGTCGATGCGGGGATGTCGATCAACTACTTCGACCGGGATCTCGTGACTCGCAGCGTCGAGTAAATCACGGGCTTTAGTTCTGTAAATACCAGAGGCCGCCAATTTTTTCGAAGACGACTTTTTTCCTCGAAAAATTCTTCACGTCCGTTGGGTATTCGGCAACCGTACCCGCGGTGTTGATGCTCGGCTGCTTCTCCTGGATCTGCTTCAAAATCAGGAGGATCCGGGCGGCATGATCCTTGGCAAAGCCGCGTACGATCTCGTCCAATGTTTTCTGCTTGAGGACATTTTTCAGCTGGCTGGGCACCGCATATTGCCGGATGAACTTTTCATATTGTTTTGACTCAATCACAGCCAGGGCATGTGGAATCGCGGTTGCCAAGGCAGTTTGGGGTTGGCTGGCGTCCGCTGCGTCCTGGTCGATCGCCGGGGCCGCAAGCGTCAATAGGACCAGGAGACTAGAGATCACAGCCGTTCCTCTTTGGATTGAATGGAAATCATCGGATCGCGATGCTGGTGAGGCTTCCCTCGAATTAGTTTTCCGCTGGCGTTTCCGCTCCCTGTTCCAGGACCCAGATATTACGATACCGGACCGGATTTCCGTGGTCCTGCAGGTGGATAAATCCGGGCTCCGGGCCATCCTTCAAAGGGGCTGCCGCAGTATGTTGCGGAAGTTCCAGATCGTCGTGGATCAGCACCCCGTTGTGTTGCACCGTAGCGAGGGCATTTTTAGTTTTGTTGCCCTCCGCATCGTACCGAGCTGCGGTGAAATCGATATCGTAGGTCTGCCAGGTTCCCGGCGGGTAGCACATGTTTACCAAGGGGCGGGAAATCTTGTAGATCCCACCGCACTCGTTATCCATGCCGGCTAATCCAAAGGAATCGAGCATTTGGACTTCATACCGTCCTTGCACGTAGCAGCCACTGTTTCCACGACCCTGGCCGCGAGCGGCCGGTTCAAAGGGCAGCAGGAACTCAAGATGCAGTTGGTGGTCGCCAAAACGCTGTTTGCTGTTAGCGCCTTCTTTAAGTAGTCCGTCGTCGGTCATTTCTGCCGCTCCGCGATTGCGGCTACGGACCCAGGCATCGGCCGTGCTGCCATCGAACAGTACCTTTGCGCTTGGGGGAGGTTGCTTGCCGAGCGTGGGGCTCTTGCGTTCGATGCGTTTCAGTTCACCCAGGGGTTTCCCCTCCTTGCTCACGAGATACATCGCATCACCCCGAATCGTGCCATTGGCAGATTTGCCCTCGAAGCTGACGCGACCCTGCTTGGCCGTGGTGGTCACCTCTTCCTTATCGCTCCCATCCCAGCCATCGCCCGGCAAGCCACCGGTATAGCCGACCGCGCGGAATTCACCCTTTCCCAGGGCAAGGACCTGAACCGCAAGCCGTTTGGGGCCCTGGCTCCCTTGGATCGTACCGGAATACTCACCCTGAATCAAAAAATCTCGATGTTTTGTCTCCGCCAATGCCTGCGATTTAGAAAAGGTCGTTTCCTGCAATAGAAGCATCGCCACTGCGGCGACCAACATGCGGCCCAGCAGTCGAGGGTTTGTCATGGTTTATCCTTGATTGCCTGGAAAGTAGGCCCTGCTTATGCGCTGAAATCTGGACCGACCGGAACGCTCAGGCGGGTTGCCTGTGCCGGTTCCTGTACCAGGGGTGAAGTCTGCCAGTCGACGCCCAGCATCAGACAGTTGATCCCGGAGCCGATCCCCAGTAACGCCACGCGATCATCGCACTGGAGATGTCCCTGTTCGATGCCGATTGCCATGGAGATCGGCAGGGCCACCGAACCGGTGTTGCCCAGCCATTGGACTGTGGGATAGTCAATCTGCAGCTCAAGGCCAAAGGCTTGCAAAATTTGTCTTCGATGGGTGGTACCGACTTGATGAGAAAAGCTTTTGCATACGGACTCCCGTGCCCAATCAAGCTCCGCGAGGAATTGTTGGAAGGTCTCTCGTCCCGTCGAGATGCCTGCTTCCAGGAGGGTCTCTGCATCGGTGGTCATCAGCGGTTGCATGCCATCGCCCCCTGCCTCGTCTGCACCACTGTGGCAGAGACGGTGGAAGGCAGTTTCCGCTTGGCACGTCCCCCCCAAAATACGATTGTCTGTCTGAGAGAGTTCACGATCCGTTATTACGACCGCGCAGCTTGCCGAGCCGATCGTCAAGGAGGCAATTGCCGATTTAATGCTGCCCCGTGTGAGCGTGGTATCGGTGTTGAGCTGTTCGATGGTTGTTTCTACCAGGGAGCGGCTCGTTTCGGTTCCGACCACTAAGCCCGCGCGAATCTGGCCAAGTTCGATCATGTTGGCAACCTGGACGATGCCATTGAGTAGTCCCAGGCAGGCGTTGCTCAGATCATAGATCTGGCACGAGGGGCGCAATTTGAGTTGATGGTGGACTCGACAGGCGGTCGCCGGTTCCAGGTGGTCCCGGCAGACCGAGGCGTGGACGAGTGCGCCGAGTTCGCGACGGTCGATTTCAGCGGCTGCAATCGCCTTTTCTGCACTTTCAGTACTTTTTTCGCTGGGCAAAGTTCCGGGGGTCCAGAATCTCCGCTCACGGATTCCGGTAATGAGTTCCAATCGTCCTGCGGGAAGTCGCAACCGTTCGTAAAGGGGTGCCAGTCGCGATTCGATTTCGACCGAAGTGACAATTTCTTCTGGGAGCGTATAGCCAAACGATTCCAGGCAGACATTGTGATAACGCATCGTTTGTCCGCCACTACGGTTCGGGTGGGAAGCAGGACTGGCAGAACCTGATTCTAAGCCAGAATCCAGGCGGAGGCTAGTATCCCGTACTTCGAGAGGACGAACCCAGGTTCCAAAACCCGGCAGCGGATCGTGGTCTGACTCGCACTCGGTTTTCTCCTCCTGACGGCACATCTGCC
>JAUWIQ010000423.1 GCA_030605285.1 Planctomycetota bacterium | reverse complement strand
GAGCGGGTCGTGCGCCTTTGGAAAGAAGGGGCCGGCCGCGAGGGCACAGAAGATACCGCTCGCAAGCGGGCGATTGCCCGGGCAGAGGAAATGCTTGCGCGATTCAAAGGTGGCGAATCGTTTGACGCGATCGCGGCAGCCATGCCAGGGAGTCGGCGGATGGCGACAGAAGCGTTCGCGTGGCTGACCGGAGGGAGTGCTCCGATGATGAACCCATTTGCACCGGCCCCGCTCCGCTTAAGCCAGATCGACGGAGTCGATCAGCCGGGGGCAGCATTTATGGAAGCGGCCTTCGCGCTCGATGTGGGCGAGGCGGGTGTCGGCATCAACCATCCCCAGACGCACGTCTACTTGATGCAGGTTACGTTCCAGAACAAGAGTTCTGAAGTACTCGAGCAGGATTTCCTCAACTCTCTGGAGGATCCGCGGACCGCTCGCGAGGTCCAGAGTGCGGCGCAATTGGACTGGCAGCTACTCGGGAAACGCTGGTTTGATAATCTGGATCGCTCCGTTGGACTTCAGTGGCTCAATCCGGCAGCCCGTTTTGGTCGCTAGGCTGCGGTGGGTGGACTGTCTAAATGTGCTAGCTCGGGTATGCTTCTCTAGAGGGAAAGTAGTGGAGAAGCAGCGATGAGCGTTGATAAATCGGCACCACGTGTGCGCAGAATGTTTGGGCAGATCGCCGGTCGCTACGATCGACTCAATCATCTGCTCTCACTTTCTCTGGAGCGCTACTGGCGGTGGCAAGCCACGCGTCGGGCGCCCGCACGAGGAAAGCTGCCGATTCTTGACCTCTGTACGGGCACCGGAGACCTTGCTTTGGCGTACCGCCGCCGCGTTTCGGCAGAGGTTACAGTGATTGGGGCAGATTTTTGCCACGAGATGCTTGTCTGCGGAACGCACAAAGGGGCGCAGGAACGCCACATCGACGGGGTGGAAGCCGATGCGCAAGCGCTCCCCTTTCCCGACAACACATTCCAACTTGTTGCGGTGGCGTTCGGGCTTAGGAATATCGCGAATACCGATAGCGGTCTTCGCGAGATGGCGCGGGTCTGTGCCCCGGGCGGACAGGTCGTGGTGCTTGAGTTTTCCTTGCCGACGCGGCAACCGTTTGCCCTGCTCTATGGGGCATATTTCCGTTATGTTCTCCCCCGGATCGGTCAGCTTCTAGCTCGTAACCGCGAGTCGGCTTACAATTACCTTCCCGAGAGTGTTGGGGAATTTCCACAGGGTCAGGCCCTGGCTGAGAGAATGCGGTCGGCAGGCTTGGCAGACGTTCGTTGGTACCCTATGACCTTAGGGGTCGCCACACTTTATTTGGCGAAACGAGAGACGGCATGACCAAGAAACCAATCATCCTGGCAATCACCGGCGCAAGCGGATCGATTTATGCGATCCGATTGCTAGAGGTCCTGCTCGCGGCCGGATACGATGTGCACCTGACAATTTCTTCGGCCGGACGCTTGGTGCTCGAGCAGGAACTGGACGTTTCGGTTGACCTGGATAACTTCCAATCCAATAGTCTTCTGCTCGGTGGCGCCGATTCAGGTGATAGTAAGCTGAGCATGCTGCGACAGAGTGCAGGAATTTCGAGTGAAGACAGCAACGTGTTGGCCTATGAAGTGGGCTCCCCCGGGAAAATTCACTATCACCACTTTGAAAATTTCATGGCGCCGATTGCCAGCGGATCGTTTTTAACCTCGGGGATGATTATCTGTCCCTGCTCCAGCGGTTCGCTTGCCGGAATCGTGAACTCGCTTTCAGAAAACCTGATTCACCGTGCCGCCCACGTTCAACTCAAAGAACGCCGGAAGTTGGTCATCGTACCCCGAGAAACCCCGCTCTCCTCTCTGCAGTTGGACTGCATGAAAAGGATTTCCGATGCGGGCGCCGTGGTCCTGCCTGCGTCACCCGGTTTTTATCACGGAGTACAGACCATTCAGGATCTGGTCGATTTTATCGTGGGCCGGATCTGCGATCAGTTTGAAATCGAACATACCTTGATCCGTCGCTGGGGCGGATGACACTGGCGTGGAGTCGGTGGCAAGCAGAAAAGACGTGGCATGGCAATTCGACCTTTTTTAGAGTTGGGCCGTTTTAGCCACACGCTCTTTGCGCTTCCTTTTGCCCTGCTCAGTGCATTGATGGCCGCGTCTCTTACGCCCACGGCGGTTCCCCTGTGGTACTGGGCGGGTATTGTGCTGGCGATGGTCACGGGGCGGACTGTGGCGATGGGCTTTAATCGCATTGTGGATCGATCTATGGATGGGTCCAATCCGCGGACCGCGATGCGGCATCTACCGGCCGGGAAGATGCGACTCGGCAGTGCGGTCGCGTTGACCGCCCTATCGGCGGTCGCATTTATTGGTTCGACCACGCTGTTTTTACCATGCAATCGACTGCCACTTTTTCTTTCTGTGCCGGTATTGGCTTTTCTGTGCGCATATAGCTACACCAAACGATTTACGGTCTTTGCGCATTTCTGGTTAGGGGCAGCGTTGATGCTTGCGCCTATCTCGGCATGGATTGCAATGCGTGGACTGGAAGTCATGAACGATCCGGCTGATCTCTACCCAGCTCTTGTCTTGGGGTGTGGCGTGCTGTTTTGGGTAGCAGGCTTTGATGTGATTTATGCCTGTCAGGATGCGGCGTTCGATGCAGGATCGGGGCTGTTTAGTATCCCGGGACGTTTTGGGGTCCGGCGGGCACTGCAGCTAGCACGACTACTGCATCTGGTTGCCGTTGTTTTCTTTGCTGCCCTGCCGCTCGTGTATCCCCAGCTCGGATGGATTTACCTTTCCGGGGTGGGAGCGATCGCAGTGCTGCTGATTTATGAGCATGCGATTGTCCGTCCGGACGATTTAGAGCGGGAGAACACAGCTTTTTTTCACTGCAACGCAGTAATTAGTATTGGACTGCTGGTCGTGCCGGCGATTGACCTTTCACTGGT
>JAUWIQ010000388.1 GCA_030605285.1 Planctomycetota bacterium | reverse complement strand
GAGGCGAGGTTTTCAGATGCACTGTTTTGCAATGCAGAGTCGAGTTGTGCTGGGATGTTTCCCCTGGGCATTGCTCTTCGCAATCCAGTTTGTTTTTCCGCTTGCCGAGAGTCGGGGTTGTTCGATCTGTAGTAGTATCTCGCCCACAATCTGTGATGAAATCTCTGCGGCCCAGTTGGCGATTATCGCCCGCTATGAGTCGACGCCGGAGGTTGGCGATGATGTCGAGGATGGAGATGCTTACAAGTCGAGCTTCCAGATCGAAAAGATTCTCAAGGGGGCAGAACTCATTGGGACCACCCAGAATGCCAAAATGCTTTTTTTCCCGGGGGACAATGTGCAGCGGGGGGACCGATACCTCGTCCATGGCAATCTGATTGAAAATGACGACGGCAGCCAGATGGTCATCCAGTGGACAACGCCGATTGCGATCAGCTCAGATGCCATTGCATATCTGAAGAAGATGCTGGCATTTTCTCCGCAAGGTGTCGAGCGCTTGATTTGCGCCAAAGACTATCTGACCTCATCTGAAAAAATGCTCCGTCGCGACGCATTTGATGAGTTCGGCAAGGCACCGTTCGAAACACTTCTCCGACTCAGGCCTTATCTCAACGCAGATCAAGTGATGTCCCGGATCGAGAATCCGGAAACCCCGGCGAAGATGCGTAAACTTTACTACACACTGCTCTGTGTTTGCGGTCGGCCGGAGGACATCCCCAAGCTGAAGCTGAAGATTCAGGAAGCCAAGTCCCAGCAGATCGATTCCCTACCGGCAATGATTGCCTGTTACCTGAGTTTGGCGGGTGCGGAGGGGTTGCCTTTAATCGAGGAGACATTCCTGCAACGGGAAGAAACCGACCAGACCAGATTCGCGGGAGCAGCGATTACCGCCTTGAGGTTTCATGGTCAGGAGGCGAACGTGATTGATCGCGAACTGATTACCGCCTGTTTTCGTAGGATGCTGCAGCGGCCACAATTGGGGGCTCGGGTCCTGAGTGACCTTGCCCGCTGGGAGGACTGGTCAGTCGTTGATCGGACAACAGAAATTTTTATCGACGCCGAGGGAGATTCTCTTTGGGTCCGTGAACCGGCGGTACGGTACTTAATGGCTTGCCCATTGCCGGAGGCAAAAACAGAACTCGAGCGGCTGGAAAGTGTTGATCCAGCGGCCGTTGCCAATGGACGGCGCTTTGCCCCGCTGTCGCGTGAAGCCACGCGGGGTGTCAAGGCAACCCGGGGAGTGTCCAAGGCTAATGAGATTCCTGATACGGGTTCCCCCCTCGCTGCGATAAGTCCAGGGCAGGAGCCAATCTCGGTGCAGAGCGGGTCTTCAGTGTTTTGGGTTGTTGCAGTGCCGGTCGCAGCAGGCGTGTTTTTCATGGTATTATTACTTATCAGTTATAGGTTTCGTACACTCAAAGCCTGACTTGTCCTGGGAGGTCTGAGAAGTGTTTTTTTCTAAATGGTGGATCGCTCTCGCGCTGCTTGCCGCGTTGCTTGGCACGGATGGAATTCTGCGAGCCTGTCCCTTCTGCCGTCCCGTGAAGACAACATTTACTGAGGATATCAATGCGGCAGATGTTGCAGTCCTGGGCGAATTGGTTCATCGTCCGGAGCGGCCCGATCCCAATGAGGGAGAGATCCCCGCGGCAGACATTATTGATTCCTACAAGACAACTTTTCGTATTACAAAAATATATCGGGGTGCTGAGCACGTCGATCTGGGTCAGGAAGTCACTGCGATCTATACCGGCGATACGAGCGTTGGTTCGGTCTGTCTACTGCGAGGCGTGCAACCGGACGATTTGCAGTGGGCTCCGCCCATCCCGCTGAACAAGCGTGCCCAGGAGTATGTGGAAAATGTGCTAAGTCTTCCCGAACGTGGTCCCGAGCGGCTCACTTTTTTCCAGGACTATCTTGAAGATTCCGATACCACACTTCGCAGCGATGCTTTTGATGAATTTGCTCGTGCAGATTATCAAGCACTGCATGAAATCAAAGATCAAATTGATCATCCGCGTTTGTTGGAATGGATCAACAATCCTGAAGTCACTCCCAGCAGTCGTCGGCTCTACTTCACGATGTTGGGTGTTTGTGGTCAACCGACAGACAAAGAACGACTCAGAGAAATGCTTGTTTCCGGAGATGAGAACCAGTTGAAGGGACTCGACTCATTGATTGCATGTTATTTGACTCTTACCGGTCCCGAGGGTGTGGCCCTGATCGAGGATGAATTTCTCCGCGGAGGCATCTTTTGGGACCCCGAGTATGTCCATACCTATGCCGCGATTATGGCGCTCCGATTTCATGGACAAGAAAACACAGTGATTCCGAGGGAACGTCTCCTCGCTGCGTTGCGTCTCGTACTCGATCGACCACCTCTGGCCGATCTTGTCATTCCCGATTTGGCCCGCTGGGAAGATTGGGATTCCATGGATCGGTTGGTGCAGATGTTCAAAGATTCGCAAAAGAAATCAAGTTGGGTGCGTGTACCGATCGTTAACTATCTACGGGCCTGTCCACTTCCAGAGGCCAAGGAACAGTTGGACGTACTTGCAAAAATTGATCCGGATGCGATGCGGCGTGCGACGACCTTTTTCCCTTTTGCACCCAAAAGCCAGAGTACGGATGGGAAAAAAGGTGTGGCAAATGAAGAAAAAGAGTCTGTAAAGTAATACGAAACAATGGAGGCAGGCAGGCTACAAAGCGTAGCAGGAGGTACCCCCCCGGTCACCCTCTGGCCTTAACTGGCAAACGACAAAACCGGGTCGGATCGCGTTAGAATTTGTGGCCAGTGTTTTTTGGCGAGTTATCGATGTCCACGAATGTTCAATTTACTCCAACGGTTGACACCGATGCGAATGTGGATCACTACCGTGCCCTCTGCGCGGCTGCGGTGACCAGTCTGTCATTTGCATTTCTTTCCGTCTTTGCCCTGCTCAGTATTTATCTCTGGCTGATACCCGTGCTAGGAATTCTTGCCGGGATCTATGCGCTGATTCAGATAAAACAACGATCATCAGAATTGACGGGGAGAGGGTTTGCAATTTCTGGGATTGTCATTTCGTGTCTGTTGTTAGTTCTGAGTATCAGCTACGCAGCCTATGTCTACGCCACGGAAGTGCCAGAAGGATACAGCCGAATCTTTTATTCCCAGCT
>JAUWIQ010000126.1 GCA_030605285.1 Planctomycetota bacterium | reverse complement strand
GACCCAGACGCGGCCCTGACAGTGGGCGCAGAAGGTATACTGCCCCGCCAGTTCGTCGCCAAGCGAGAGCATCTTTGTGCAACGGGGACAGGCAAGCTTAATGGGCATCAGGCAACCCAAAGAACAGAGGGTTAAAAAATAAATCCACTACGTTGAACACTGATTACAAAGGGACCAAGAATAATGAGGACCGTGGCCAACATGATCAAAACAGCAGGTAGCAACATATTGACGCCAGCTTCCGCAGCGAGCATTTCACCGCGCTGCATGCGTTTGATCCGTAGGACATCGGATTGGGTCCTAAAGACATGAGCTAACGGGGAGCCGAGTTCTTCACCCTGAATGATGGCACCAATGATGCTGGAAAGTTCGTCGTCTGCCAGTCGCATTCGCACGGCGTGAAACGCTTCCGTACGTGTTCTTCCCATATTCATGTCGGCCAAAACCCGGCCAAACTCCACCGCCACAGGATGACCTTCGAATTCTTTGACTCCCTGCTCAAGTGCTTGCAGAAAGGTCGTACCGGCTTCCATTAGTAGTGTCAATA
Organism: Planctomycetota bacterium; assembly: GCA_030605285.1. The sequence goes on along the minus strand of JAUWIQ010000126.1, from coordinate 5,703 downwards.
AATCGAGTAAAAACGGAATCCGCCGCTTGATCAACAGGACCCGGTAGCGGGCAAGTCGACTGAGCCGCAGACGGAATACCCAGACCGTGACGAGGCTTGCACCAATCGCGAAAAAAACGCCAGGGAGGCCCAAATAACGGGTAAAGAACCACAGGTAAATTGGGAAGATCATGGTCGCCATCAACTGCATGCGACCGAGATATTCTTCGGCAAGCCAAAATCGGGAAAAGCCGGCAGTGCCGATCTCTCGTTGCATGCGTGGCAGCCAATCAGGAAACATATTCCGGTTGATACGGGCAAAAGTCTGGATAATCGTTTGAAAATGTCGAAACACGAAATCAATGCGCCTTAATTCGTTGATGCGGTTGACATCGTACCTCCATTCGTCCCCTTGCTCTAAATCTTCCGTTGCCAGAGATCTTAGTAGCCACCACGTAAAAATTCCCACACCCGCCCCCACGATTACACTCGCCAAAAGACGTAATTGCAAATGATCCGGTGAAGTGGCGATGAGGCACATTTCGGACAGCATGGCTTCCTCGTGAGGGTGAGATTTCAAATATCCGGATTCAGGATGTAGCAGGCCCAGAGGTAGGCGGTGATATTCAGCATAATGGCAACCGCTAAAAGCAATTGGCCTGGCAGCGTCGTGAACATGCTGATGATCGCAACCCTGTCGACAAAGAAATAAACGATCAGGATAATGACAGGGGTGATCGCCATGTACATCGCTGATTTGCGTGCCATCGCGGTATCGGCCTGGACTTTACGTTCAAGTCGTTGTAACTCGCGTACGGAATGGGCGATGCGGTCCACCGTTTCGTTAAGCCGCCCACCACTCTCGCGACTCGCAAGCATCGCCGCCGCGAAAAGCGCAAAGTTTTCACTGCGCAAGCGGTTTTTTGCCTCGTCGAGCGTGCGATCGAGAGGTTTGCCCATTTCGTATTCGCCCACAATCCGGGAAAATTCCGCTTTGATTGGCTTGGGTGAGTTGTCGGCGAGGGTTTGTATTGCCTGTGCCAGCGAGAGGCCTGCGCGAATACTGCTCGAGAGCGAGACCATTGAATCGGCGAGTTGGTCTTCAATTTTTTCGCGGTGCCGTTCTGCCATGCGTCTTAAAATCCACCACGGCCCGCAGAAAATCAACAGGCTACCGAGCACGGCAAAGGTAAGACTGCCTGCCAGCAACCAGAAACTGAGTACGGTTAGTGCAAGGACAATCGACCACGCGACCAGCCCGTTGCGTACGCTTCCCGTGGGAATATGCAATCGCCGCAGCTTGTCGGTCAGGTCAGACTCCAGATAGTCGATGACCGACCAGTAGTAAGGCCTCGCGAAAAATGCAAATAACCCCGTTCCAACGCCGACAAACGTCGAAGAAGCAATCGCTATGAATGTGTTCGGTTCTGGGAGCGGTGCGGACATGAGGACTCTAAAAGAACGTTAAAAATCGGTCGTATTCGGGAATCGATAAGTGATCACGCCATTTCAAGCTCAAATTCAGTCGGCTGGATGTTGTTTGCCGTTGGGGGCGCCCCATTTTGTGGCGAGGTCGTCGTTGGTTGATCGCAGAGGAAATCGAGGTTCAATAATTCCTTTTGCACCAGATGGTCAATAAAGCTGGGCAAATAGCCCGTGGGACGGAGTCCCGCTCCGGGCCGCACATTGTAAATGTCCGTAATGTTCACGCGATTCAGATCCGGATCGATGCCGGTAAATTCCGAAATTTGGGTTACCTTGCGTTCGCCCCCCGGCATCCGGTCGATATGAACGACTAAATCAATCGCTGAGCAGACCTGGCGGTGGATCGAGATGACCGGTAGATCCGCCGCCATCAAGATCAACACTTCCAAGCGTTCCAGGACCTCTCCTGCGCTATTGGCATGGAGTGTTGTCATCGAACCGTCATGTCCCGTGTTCATCGCCTGGACCATGTCGAGTGCTTCCGGCCCGCGGCACTCACCCACGAGGATCCGGTCCGGCCGCATTCGCAACGCATTGGTCACCAGATTTCGAATGGTATATTCACCAACCCCTTCCACATTGGCGGGCTTGGATTCGAGAGTCACTACATGTTCCTGGTGGAGGCGGAGTTCCGTGGTATCTTCGATCGTGACAATCCGCTGCTTGTGTGGAATGAAGCTCGAAAGAATATTCAAAAAAGTGGTTTTCCCAGTGCCTGTGCCGCCACTCACTAAGATGTTGCGGCCGTCGATCACCGCTGCCTGCAAAAAGCTGGCTGCCGAATGGGTGATGCTTCCCAATTCCATCAAGGTATCCATCGTAAGTCGTTGGATAGGAAATTTACGAATCGTCAGGCAGGGGCCTTTGACGGCAAGTGGAGGGATGATCGCGGTGACCCGGGATCCGTCCGGGAGGCGGGCATCGACCAGGGGTTGGCTCTTGTCAATGCGCCGACCGACCTGAGCGACGATCCTCTCAATCACCGCCTCGGTAACTTTTTCGGAAAGGAATCGTCTTCCCGATCGCTCGATGATTCCATCGCGTTCCACAAAGATCTGATCGCTTTTTACGACCATGATTTCCGAGATGGTAGGTGCTCGCAATAAGTCCTGGAGTGGCCCAAATCCAAAAACGGTATCTTTCAGGTCTTTTTTGATGGAGCGCAGGATTAAGTATTTGCGAAGTTCGGCGTGCAGGTGAGGCCGTACCAAATGAAAAATATCGTTAAAGTTCTTTTCAAGTTCGCGAATTCGGCTACTTACATCGGGGAAGCGGTTAAGGTTAAGTCGCTCGCGCACAAACAAGAGCAAGCTATGGAGCTCCGTTTCACGCTCAGGGACGAGTGTAGCCGGCACATCAAACTCGTTGCTGGTAAGCACAGCTAAATCAAAAACTTCTTCTTCCTCGCCGGTTTCCATGATTAATTGATTGACCAGCTGATCGCGTAGCGTAATGCCGGTGATTTCTTCCAGCAGGGTTTCATTTTCCGTCTCGAAAACATTCATGTCCCGACAAACATCCTCAATGTTGTTTTCCAAAAGCAGGATGCTGTCGTGATTGGCACCGCGTTCGCCCTCGAATTCGTAAAGGTCGAGTCGCTCGAGAAGTTGTTGGTGAATTTGGAGTTCCAGCGAAGCCATCACACCACGCAGGTGAGCTTCCAGTTCGGAGCGGGTAAAGCTCGTTGCAGTTTCGGCCTCGAAAGAGAGCGTGAATGGCCAGATGCGGATCTTTGCGCCACGGGCAAAGGAGGCGGTTTGCCCGCCGAGAATTTCCGTGTCCCCTACGAGGCAACTGTTGAGACCCACGTTTTCCAGTTCCAACTGGTCATCCACGAGACGGACCACTGCGTGCTGTCGGGAAACAAGCGGGCTTGGCAGCACGATGTGGTTGTCCTGGTCGCGGCCAATCCGGAATTCCGTTCCATTGACATCCACCATCGAGCGGCGGCTTTCGCTGACCCGGTTGTACCAAACTTTCATTGTTGCACTCGCTAAGGATTACTGGAGGGAGCATGGATTTGCAGTCGCAACGGTTTGTAATCCATCTGTCTCAGATGGTTGATCAGTCGGGTAACCCTCGCATCCGGCTTGCCATTCTTTGTAGTCGCGCGCAGCGTCAACATATGGGCATGCTGTGGGGAGGTCTTGCTCGCACTCATTGCCTCGGTTGATCCGAATCGGTTTCCGACCGAAAGGACATCGAAGGGACCGAGCCATTCCCAATTTTCACTGCCTGGGCCTAAAGGATTGCCGCTGCCCGGACGGGGTAGAGAGAACGATACTCGACTACTTCCGGGAAGGATCTGCGAGGTAATTGCGGTCCGTGTATCGATCGGTACCCAGACGGCGGCATCATTATCCCTGAGCGGCAGTTGATCCGGAGCAGTGCGGAAATCTTGCCGGAGGAGTATTTCGCCTCCCTCATATTTTCTCGCCGTCGGGCGGCCAATAATCGTGGCATGATCTTCCCAGGGATAGGCGTAGACGTTGAGACTGCCAACGTGAGGTCTGGGGATCTTTACCTCTGCGAGATGCTCTTTTTGGATCGGTATACCACGGTCGATATTCGTGCCGCCACGCACGCCGATAAACGAGACCTGTGCGAAATCGCGGCCCTTATTCAAATAGACCAAGTTAAAAATCGCACCGATGACACCTAACACAATGGCAATGACTAGGCCTTGGATTCCTTTCATGATTGCATCTTTTCTTAAAATGGAGCTTGGGATGGATGGTTCTATCTCGATTTTCCGCGCGGCTGGGTGTAGGCAACGTGATTGACGAGGCCCCACCAAGTGGGGTTCTCTGCCCCGACCGGCTCGCCCCGCAGTTTGCGATGGAATTGCACGTCTACGGTTTCTAATGTTCTGCCAGTCGTTCTGCGATAGCGGGCCGTACTGTGTGAAGGGGTCGTTTGCCAGTCTTTGACACGTTCCCAGTTGCGCTCCCCGAAGTAGTGGTCATAAAAGGCGGTTTGACTGCCTAGATTGTTCCTGCTCTCAAAGGTCATCAGCGAGGAACCCTCGGCGGTTCTCATCCGCAGCAAAGGGGTGGCGGTTGGGGGTGCTTCCACCACGGTTTGCTGCACTGTTGCCTTGATCGTCTCCGAGGGACGGCTAAAGGTGTAAAGATTCCAATGGGAATCCTCTCCAGGTGTTGCCAATGCCCAGGTTACCACGCGGGCAGCGGTTTTTGCCACCGAGGCATTTCCCGCCTGCGGAGAGGTGTCGTGGCGGAGACCGACGAGAAACGGCAAGTGTTCATTCACCTGATGGATAGCGATCCCTGGTTCTTCGAGTACGGCGGGGGAGTCATGCAGCTTTTTCAAGAGTTTCTCTTCAGCGGCCTCTGGCGGCCCGTTCGGTCGCACCGCGGTCCTGGTGGCTTTCAGGCAGGCGCTACGCAGTTGTTCGAGGGCCTGCTGCGGTTCGCCACGTACCTGCTGACGCCGCATCGTATGGGCGGTATCGCCGAATGTGAGTTGCAGCGGGCCGTTCAGGTCACTCAATGCCGACAGCGGGAGAGCCGCTGGGGGTGGCAAGTCCGGTAGCGGTCGCCAGAGATCGGTCAGTTCGGAACCAAAATACAATGCCCCGAGGAGGATCCCCGCGGTGAGCAAGACGCGATAGCTCCAGCGAACAATACCAGCCAATTGTGGGGGGGAACGTGGTGGAAAACTCTTTACGGGTTCCGTGCCCTTCCACTCGCCTGGCGATTCGTGGTGCTGCCCGCTGCCGGAACAAAATGGCTCCCGCTGCCTATTCTCATTTGTGCCCATGCTTGCCATTATAACGCGGGATGGCCCTCTGTTTTATTGCTCCAGGGAGAGCCGATGTTTTGGAGCGGATTATTAAAACTTTTCCTGAAAACGCTTCAATTCCTCGATCTTGGGTCGCAGTTCGTTCTCACGAGCCATTCTCAACTGCTCTGCGAGCTCAGGGGTTCCGGCCGAGGGCTGATAAATAGCAATCGCCTTTTCGAATAGATTGATGTAGCTGCCAGCCAGTGTGTACGGTAGAGAAACGTCCCCCTCGTTCCCCTTGACGTTCGGATCGTCGTGGATCTTCTCGATCAGTGGAGCGACCTTGTTTTTGTAGACCCGCTCATAGTTCGCGTCTCGAAAGGACCCGAGCGAGGGCATAAATCTGGGTGTCGGAGGTACCTTGCCGCCCCACTTGAGTCGCTCCACATCCGGGTCATGGTCGCTCTTTGGCGTCTCCGGGTCGTGGTAGCCCTG
>JAUWIQ010000065.1 GCA_030605285.1 Planctomycetota bacterium | reverse complement strand
TCTCGAAAATTAAGTTTTTTAACAAACACCAGGGAGTTGCCTTGGGATCTACCTCGGCACTCTATCCGCAGGGTCTACTGATCACCCGAGATGGGGGCCGAAGTTGGGCAGCGGTACCCAGTCGCCAATCAGGCGGCTGGCGCAATGGCGACTTTCTCGACGCGGCACACGGTCTGCTGGTCGGCTCTGGCGGTGTCCTCGCCGCCGTACATGATGGCGAGGTCTTACCAACAAACGCCAAAACCTCCGCTGGCGGCAATTTGCTCGCGGCTACCCTGACGCATGACGCCTTGGGTTACGCCGTGGGGGAGGGGGGAGGACTCCTCGTAAGCCAAGACGGCGGGCTGCATTGGCAGAAAAACGACAGCGAGTTTTTTCGACAGCTGTCCGATGATTTCGCAACCCGTAGCGTGGCTGCCCAAGGGCCGCTGATCTGGATTGCCGGATCACCCGGTACGCGTATCCTCCACAGCGCAGACGGGGGACAGCATTGGGAGTTCCAAAACACGGGACAACCACTGCCGCTTCACGACCTCCACTTTGTCGATAAAAAACGAGGTTGGGCAGTGGGTTCTCTGGGTACCATTTTGGCGACTGAAAATGGTGGAAAAACCTGGAAGGTACAGAAGGGTGGCCAACGTCGGGCCGCAATACTCGGCATTTTTCCGACAGCCCGAGACGTTCCTCTGGAGTTGTTTGCCAAACTTTCCGCCGGCGGAGGATACCGCAGTGCGATCTCACTCCTCGGTCGTGATGAACCTCACGTGACCGCGACTCCCCACGATATGCCCGCACAGCGTGTCCGTGAAGCGCTGATTCAAACGGGTGCCACCGCAGTCGACCGCGGTTGGCAATTTCCTCTTTTACCGCGCGAGCTAAACCTTCTCCCGAATCAAATTGCCAGTCGTTGGCGGGCACACAATGAGCAACACGCCGAGACCCTCCTAGAACGCTATCTCGTACAACAGATCCGGATCTGGCGACCTGATGTGATCGTTACCATGGAGGCCCGCCCGCGAGGAGAAGATCGACTTGCAACCCTCGTAAACCAGACCTTATTGCAGGCGGTGGAAAAAGCGGCACTTGCAGGCCCTAGTCCGCTGGGCCTTCCGCCGTGGCAGATAAGCAAGGTTTACACCGTACTCCCACCCCGCACGGCCGGCTCCTTACAATTGTCTGGTTCCCAGTTGATTCCCCTAGTTGGCTGCTCGCTTACCGACTACGTTGCCTCAGCCCGCTCACTACTCTATGAACAGGACGAGCAGCCCGAATCGACGCTAGGTTTTACGCTGCTGCTCTGCAAGCTTCCCCAGAGACCGGGGCGCAACTTCTTCAGCGGACTTAATCTCCCGCCTGGTGGCGATGCACGGCGAATTTTACCCGAGATGCGGATCAACATTTTGCAACACCGGCAGTTGGCCCAAGCAACGGAGACACTCCGCGCAATCGTCTTATCTGCCGGACAAGGCCAACCGTCGAACGATGCGTGGCAGGGGCAAATTCACCGAGCCCTCCGCGACCTGCCCGCTACGGTTGCAGGCGAAGTACTCTTTGATTTGGCGAATCAATACCATCAGCAGGGAAAGGGGGCGCGATCTGCAGAAACACTGGCCATTCTGATCAACCAATGTCCGGATCATTCGCTTGTTAGCAGGGCACTGCAGCGGCTGATTCAATACTATGCCAGCGGTGAATCGTATCGACGTACGGTCGAGGAGAAACAACCAGCGACTCGACAAGTTCGTGTCGATCTTCCGGCCATTGCAACCGCGGTTGTGGGTCCGCCGGAAAACCCTCCGCCACAGCGCGATGCCTTGGGACAGCGAGCGGAAACCGCATTGCAGTGGGGAAGGCAGCTGAGGAAAATCAACCCAGGGCTCTATGCCGATCCGAGCGTCCAATTTCCATTGGCCGCAGCCCACCGCCGCATTGGCAACTCCCATCAGGCGGAAAATATCTACCTCCAGAGCAAAGGCTCCCCTTGGCTTGGGGCGTGGAGCGACTGCGGCGCGGCCGAACAGTCGCTGATACGCGCAGAGGGCAAAGCGGAGATAAAATCGGCAAAACCTCGCTGGATTTGCTCCAGGGCAAATGAAAAGCCTTTCCTGGATGGCTCTTTGGACGAGCCCTGCTGGTCCCGCACGGGCGGCAGCGAAGGTGCGGAAGAGATCGCGATCGGTAATCGCTACGATCTGCGGGGCCCCCCAACAAAGATTCAGGCCTGCTGCGACAACGAATACCTTTATTTCGCCATCGAATGCAACAAGGTGCCGGATCGGGACTATCCCCAAAATACCTTGGCCCGCACCCGTGACGCGCGACTTGAGGCAAGGGATCGTGTGGACTTATTGATCGATATCGACCGAGATTATACGACCTACTACCAACTTTCAGTGGACCACCACGGTGCAACGTATGACGCCTGCTGGAACGACGCCAGTTGGAATCCCGAGTGGTTTGTCGCATCCCGTACTACGGAGAACAGCTGGATCTGCGAAATTGCAATCCCGTTGGCAGAACTTACAACCGAGCCCAGGGCAACCAAACGCCTTTGGGCAATCGGCGTCCAGCGGATCATCCCTGGTGTCGGATTTCAATCTTGGACCGAGCCCGCGAATCCGCAAATTGATCCGACTGGATTTGGCTATCTTCAGCTACCTTAACCGATGCGGTATGGTGGGCACTGCCGGAGAGCTTTCTGCTGCCGCACAGAAACACTCGGTCTCGACCTTGCTCCGGTGTTTTGAGTCCGTTGCCTAGCAACCGGACCCCAGGAACTTTCAATCGCTCCAACCCTGAGGCGCCCCATGCCTTACCTGATCGGCACCGACGAAGCCGGTTACGGTCCTCGACTGGGCCCACTCGTGATTTCGATTTCTGTCTGGCACGTCACCGAGGCTCCAGAGGAATTCGATCTCTATACTCGTCTGGCCTCTATTATCAGCCCCTCGAAAACTTCGGCGGCGGACAAGATCGCCATCGCCGATTCAAAATTACTCTATAAATCCCACGGTTCACTCGGCAATCTCGAGCGGGCTATTTTCCCCGCACTCTCGGCCCTGGGATCGTACCCCCACGATTGGGCTTCTCTTTGGGAAATACTTGCGGGGGCTTCAGGCGCTCCGAGACAAAATTTACCCTGGTATCAGGACTACACCGAGCCCTTACCCTTGGACGCCAAACCGCAAGAACTGGACCGTCTTGGTCAACAATTCCGCAACGACCTTGATCGTACCGAAACGAAACTCTTGGCGCTTCGAAGTCTGGCCCTCTTTCCTCAACACTTCAATCAGTTAACCCGCCAGCTCGGCAGCAAGGGGACTACGCTTACCACCACCACCCTACAACTGATTGCGGAGGTAATGGATGAATTACCCCCGGATGAGTCGTTCATCGTCTGCGATAAACATGGCGGTCGAAATCACTATCTTCCCGCCTTACAACAGCAGTTTCCCGAACATTTAGTTGCGGTGAAACACGAATCGCGGCCCTTGAGTGTCTATCAATTGGGGCCCCCTGAACATCGCGCCGAAATTCGTTTTCAAGCAGGGGGCGAAACGTTCCTCCCGACGGCGCTCGCCTCACTTGCCTCCAAGTACCTTCGTGAACTTGCGATGAGGGCCTTCAACGCCTATTGGCGTCGAAAGCATCCGCAGTTGCGGCCCACTGCGGGTTATCCGGCGGACGCAGAAAGATTTTGTCAGGAAATTGAACCCGTCCGCAAGCGGCTGAACATTTCAGAAACCCAATTCTGGCGGGTCAAGTGAGATAATGTCTCCGCAAAAATTTCTGCATCTCGACTGGGATTGGTGGTCCCGCCCGAAGGGCCGGTTGGTTTCTCCAACGGGAGCGATATACTTTCATTATTGAGGATGTTTCACTCTGCAACTCGGCTAGAATCTGATTTCATATTGGCGCGGCTTGCTCGTTTGTCTCGTTCGGAGGGTTCGCTTGATGTATCGCTTTCGTCCTGCCCCTTGGCTGATCCCTTTAAACTTTTGCCTTTTGTCCGCCTTTGTGGTGGCGTTCGCACCTCCCCTAACGAACCCAACAGACGCCGCTGAAAAATCGGCCCCTCACAGCGCAAATCAGGTGCAATTGGGCGATCCTCGCTTGACTGCCGGCATCCCGGGCGAGGGCCCACTCACGGAGTTCCAAATCGAGGCCTGGACCACGGATGCCGCCAATCACACCCCCCTCCAATTCACGTTGCCCCTGGGTCTGGCGGCAGGGCAGGGTACTGTGCGCGGCCTCGAAAACAACCCGTTGACACGCGCAAAAATTGAACTCGGGAGACAACTTTTCTTCGACACCCGACTTTCTGCGGATAATACCGTCAGTTGTGCTTCGTGCCATCAACCAGCACACGGCTACGCGGCACCCACGCAGTTTGGGATTGGTATCCGCGACCAACTCACCGGAGTCAATTCCCCAACCTCCTATAATCGAATCCTCAGCGATGCACAATTCTGGGATGGACGAGCCGATTCACTTGAGGAACAGGCGAAGGGTCCGATTGCGGCACCGGGAGAAATGGGGAACACCCACGAGCAGGCCGTAAAAACTGTCGAGAAAATTAATGGTTACCAAAAACAATTCGCTGTAGTCTTTCCGGCGGACGGCGTGACGATCGATACGATCGCTCAAGCGATTGCATCGTTTGAAAGAGCAATCATCACAGGTCCATCACCATTCGATTATGCCGAGGCGCTACGACCCTACGAAGATTATGAGGGGGAAGACTTTGATGAACTCAAGGAAGAAGACCCGGAACAATACGCCCGCTTCATCGAGCTTAAAGAAACGGCCGCCAAAAAACCTATGTCCGAGTCGGCCCTCCGAGGACGAGAACTGTTCTTCAGCGAAAAAACGAATTGCACTGCCTGTCATGTCGGCGCGAACCTCACGGACGAAAAGTACCATAATATTGGGATCGGCATGCTCGATGCCGAACCGCTCACCGGTCGCAAGGGAGTCACGGGCGAGAAGGAACATCATGGGGCCTTCAAAACACCGACCATCCGCAACGTGGCATCCACGCCACCCTACCTGCCCGACGGAAGTCTGGCGACACTCGAAGAAGTTGTCGAGTATTACGTCAAGGGAGGAACTCCCAATACCAATCTAAGCAAAGATGTCGTCAAGCTCAAACTCGCCCCCCAGGACAAAGCGGACTTGGTAGAATTCATGAAGGCCTGTAGCGGGCCCTTGCCGACCGTTGAAACGGGAAGGCTGCCGCAGTAGTCCCGTGGACCAAGTGGCACTCCATCGGCCCGGTGCTTAGACTAAGAAATGCCATTGCGGGTCGCCCGCGTGGCTTGCCCTCGATCTGGACGCCTTTAATTCATTTTTGATCATGTCACTGAACGAAGAAGAAATCTATCAGGAACACGTCCTGGACCATTACGAAGACCCGTACCACCGGGGTCGACTCGACCATCCGACACACCACCACGAGGATGACAATCCGCTCTGTGGTGACGTGGTCGGCATCGATTTGACCATTGATCCGGGCGGCGTGATCCGCGAGGCCTGGTTTGACGGGGAGGGTTGTTGCATCAGTCAGGCGTCCGCGTCGATGCTGATGGAAACAATCGATGGAAAGAGTGTCGATTACATTAAGCAGCTAACCGCCAACGAGATGCTTGAACTCTTCGGGGCCAAATTGACGCCGAATCGTCAGAAGTGCTGCCTGCTTGCCTGGAAGGTACTCCAATCCGCGATTTACTCGCGCTGCGACGGCGCCTCCGGAGATCTCTCACACCGCGCCAGTGGTCCGAGCCTTGCCGAGGAATCGTGAGCATGACCGATGAAACTTCCAGGACCGACTTACAGGCGGCGGCAGGCGAGAAACTGGCGCCACTGGATCCGGATCTCTGGCGACCCGATTTCCCAATCCTCTCGACTGTTTTGCATGAGAAATATCCCCTGGTGTACCTCGACAATGCAGCCACCACTCAACGGCCGCGCCAGGTGATCTACTCACTGGTCGATGTTTATGAAAAACATTATGCCAATGTCCATCGTGGCATTCACTGGCTCAGCGAAAAGAGTACCGATCTCTATGAAGAGGCCCGTGAAAAAGTCCGCGGTTTCATCAACGCGAGGACGACCCAGGAGATCATCTTCACTCGGGGAACCACGGAAGGCATCAATCTTGTAGCCCGCAGTTGGGGCGACGAACAGCTTGGTGCGGGCGACGAGATTTTGCTCACGGAAATGGAGCACCATGCGAATATCGTTCCCTGGCAACAACTGGCAAAAAGAACCGGGGCGATCATTCGCTGGCTACCGATCCCCGAGGCCGGACACCTCGCGCTCGACGCCCTGGAATCGCTCCTCAACTCTCGGACAAAATTAGTCGCGGTCACGGAGATCTCCAACGTACTCGGTACGATTAATCCCGTAGCACAAATTATTGATTCAGCGCATGCCAGAGGAATCCCAGTACTTCTCGACGCAGCGCAAAGTGCTCCCCATCGAGGCCTGGATGTCCAGCGACTGGGGGCGGATTTCGTAGTGTTTGGGGGGCACAAAATGCTTGGTCCGACCGGCATTGGCGTACTCTACGGGCGTCGCGAACTGCTTGAGGCAATGCCTCCCTTCATCGGAGGCGGTGGCATGATCCGCCGTGTCCGCAAAGATGGATTTGAAGCGGCCGATCTGCCCGAAAAGTTTGAGGCGGGGACACCGCCGATTGTGGAGGCGATTGGTCTCGGGGCAGCGATCGACTATCTCACGAAAGTCGGCCTCTCAGCAATCCACCAATACGAACAGATGCTCGTTCTCCGCGCCCACGAAGTCCTGGCGGACGTTGGGGACGTCCAGATCATCGGCCCGGAACCCAAAGACAAAGTGGGGATTGTGAGTTTTACAATCGCGGGAATTCATGCCCACGACATCGCGCAGATCCTGGACCGATATGGAATCGCCGTACGGGCCGGACACCACTGTGCCATGCCGCTGCATAAACAACTCGGACTGACCGCCACCACGCGGGCAAGTTTTTACTTTTACAACACACTAATTGAGGTCGATAAACTCGGAGCGGCGCTCATGGAAACAAAAAAAATATTTCGCCGGGGTTCGTCGCAAAGCGGTCCACGTGCCACTCCCGGATCGCAGCGAGCCAAATTGAGTTCCTAACGACAGCAACCCGCAACGATTTTTGCATTATGCCTGCCTTGCAAATCACGGTCCCACACCCATTCGATCAAGAAATTGCAACGGAAAAATTGCGGCGCTTTGCAGAAAAGGCCAAACTCCTCTATGGAGATCAGGTCAAAGACCTCCAAGAGACTTGGGAGGGTCCTACGGTCCGTTTCTCGTTTTCTGCCAAAGGATTCAAAATCGTTGGGCAATTGGTGGTGGACGATGCCAAGGTGACGCTCGATGGCACACTACCCTTTGCCGCAATGATGTTCCGCAAACGCATAGAAAATGACATCCGCGCGGCACTCAGTAAGGCTCTGCAATAGTAAGGCCTCCCTACTATCAACGTGCGGCCGGCAGGATTTCGACAAGATCTCCCTCTTGCCGATAGGTAAGCCCTGCAGGCTCGAGAACCGAATGCAGCAGGGCAGCGAGCTTCAAATCCTGGACCTCGACCGAGACGATCTGATCGAGGTCGATGCGGGCGGCCTCAATCGCTTCGGACTGAAACTGCAGCTTGAAACCGATTTGTCGACTCAGGGCGACGAGTACCGTATGGAGTGCCGCATCGACCCGAAGCGAATAGACCCTCTGGCCAACGGGCGGCTTCCCAGTCCGCTTACGCCTCGGCAGCGGTTGTTGGCGCGCGGATCCTTCCAAGATCGCTACCACCTGTTCGTGGTCCTCAATGCGACCCCGCACCCGAATTCGGCCCCGATCATTTTGCACATCGGCATCCGGGATCTGTTGGGATAGTTGACGAAGACGACGGTCGCGTTGCTTGGCTTCAACGGGATAGATTCGCTCGATCGTTACTCGAGGAGGAATCTTATCCAGACGAATCCGTTCTCCCGCAGCATCCAATTCGAAAGTGACATCGAATCCCGCGCCGAGCAACGTTAGCTGGGCAGCAACATCCAGCGGAGGTAGGTTCCCGGATGCCCACAAATCGTGCGGCAGGGATTCAAGATTGTCGATCTGCAAACCGTATACTTCGGCCACGTCTCGGAAAATAGCATCCGGTCTACTGAGGGCTCCCCATTGCAGAGGCTGGCGCCGCTGAAGCCGCTGCCGGGCGGTGGGCGGCAAACGGCGTATCTCCTCCTGGCGGGCGGCGCACACCGTCCGCAACTGTCCCACTTTCTCTTGCGGACCAAAATAGGCAATGGGACCCAGCCAGGTCACTCCAATGTCAAGTTGCCGAGCCAGATCTTGAATCATCTCTCTTAGCGACACATCTTTCACGGCGACGCTGACGATACGATCGGGATCAAGCCGACGATCCAGCATGACTGCGAGTAGGTATTTCTTACCAAGAGTACGCAGAACATGAC
>JAUWIQ010000251.1 GCA_030605285.1 Planctomycetota bacterium | reverse complement strand
GGGATCCTTCACGCTCCGCAGGTGCCCCGAAACAGAAACCTCAAACGACCGCTTCAGCGGCCGCGCAGCCGCCGTAAAAGGCGGAGACGATTTATTAATCACGGTCGCCTTTTTTCGCCACACGGCAGGCAGGCGGCGCAGGCCTTCGTCGTGAAACACCACCAGCCGCGCGACCGACTCGACCGCAGCCTCCGCGGCGCGACTCGAAAAAATATCGCGGTAGAGATCGGTCCCGGTCAGGACCACGACCGCAGGCTGCGGCGACCGCCGGCGAACAAACTTGGCGACCGCCGCGGCGCTCTTGCGGGCATGCAACGCAATGAGCAGCTCGGCCCTCCCGGCCGCCTCGGCAGCCGCCACGGTCTCTGCTACCGTCACGCGATGGCCCAAGGTGCGCAAGTGGCCCGCGTAGCGATCGGCCGTCACCCGGTTGCCCGCATGCGGGGTCCCCGCAGCCGGGGCCACAATCGCAATGCGCGCCATGCTACTCCCCCCAGAGATTGCCTCGTCTACGGGCTCGTTTTTTTCGGTTGCGGATTCACAAAGTGCCCGTAGCCGAGATTGCTGTCGCGCACCCGCCGCGTACCCCGCCAGAGGATGCCGGCCGGCGCATCGCCGGGCTGGTCGCGGTCTTCCAACAGCAGGGCGGCCTGAAACGAATGCCAGGGCGCACCCTGCCGCTCGGTAAGGACCTCGAGCGGAATCGCCGCCTCGATCGTGTAGCCCTCGTTTTGACGGGCCACGACCGCCTCGCAACTCGCCTTCACGCCGGCGGCCGACTTCATCGTCAACTTGCCCCGAAATTCCACGGCCGGAAAGTTAATGCGAAAGAACCCCGGCACAAACTCCGTCTCGCGGGCACGGTCCGAAATCGGACGGGCATCAAAAAAGAGTGTCAGCCGGTCCCCGTCCACAATTTTTTCATCCTCGACACGGGCAAAGAAGTAAACGAATTTTTTGTCCTGCGAAAAATCGAAGGCTACGTGCGCATCGCCCTTGCCTTGCCAGGTCTCGGCGGGGCCCACGATCAGCGGCGCGTCGGGCATTGCGTGGGAGAGCACTCTCCAGTCGCGGGCATTGCCGTCGAGTACGAGCGGGCCCTCGGCTTGCGGACAGTCGAAGCGGCGATCGATCACCACCGGGATGACCTGATCGGCCCGCAGCGGTTCGGGACCCTCGCTCTCCACCCGCGCGCGAAACACCGTACTACCCAGATCGGCAACCGGGACCGGCTTGCTAAACTGGACCGCGACCGAAAGCGTGTCGGTCGCGCCGGCCGCCGCCTCGAGATCCAAGCTGACCGGAGCGACCGAGAGCCCTCGCAACGGCAAACCCTCGATCCGCCCGCGGACCCGCACCGGGGCATCGAATTGGTTGATCAGGCGGATATCGATCCGCCCGCTGCGGAGCCCCTTACCTTGATCCAACAGAATGGGCGCCACCTCCAGCTTGGCTTGGCTGAGAAACTTGCGAAACCGCGCCAGCTTTTCCTCCGTCACTGCATCGCCCGGTACGATCCCGTCGAGCAGCAGGTTGGCGACATAGGGTCCTTCTTTTTCCATCGTCAGCCACATCAGGTGATCGAACTCGCCGTAGGGGATGCCCCGCAATTGCGAGCCCCCGCCGGTGGTCGCCAACTGGTAATAGGTCGCCCCGTTGCGATGGAATTGGGCGTAGTGGTGGGCATGGCCGGCAAATACCGTGTGCCGCCGGCCGTGCAGCAGCTTCTCGACCGCAGGCCAGTTGGTACTGTCCTTCATCCCGAAGGAACGATAGCGCTCGGAAATGAACCACAGCGGCTTGTGCAGAAAAACCAGCGTCCATCTCGCCGATGCCGATTTTTTCAGGTCCGCCGTGAGCCAGCTGAATTGTTTGTCCCCGATCCGGAAATTGGGATCTTCCGAGCAGAGACAGATGAAATGGACCCCTTTGTAGTCGAAGGAATACCACTCGGGACCAAAATGCTTGCGCCAGATTTCATGCATCATGGGGTTGGTGAGATCGTGATTGCCGCCGACAAAGAAAAACTTCATCTCCATCTGGTCGATGAAACCGAGAAATTCTTTCCACTCGCGCTCGACCTGGGCCCGATCCTCGGTATAGCCCTCGATCAAGTCGCCCACCGACATCACAAAATCGGGTCGGAGCAGATTCACGCTCTCGACCGCCTTCATCCAGATACCGGGACGGTGCCCGCCGGTCCGATCGGTCATGATCGCAATCTGAAAGCGATTCGGGTCGTCGAGCAGCGGCTTGTCCGACCAGGGATGCGGACCGGGGAGCTCCGGCAGCACGAGGCCCGCAGGGGGGTTTTTCGCGTGCCGATGCGCATCGGCACCGTCGTCGGGCGGGTGGGCAGAGGCGACGGCCGAGAAAAAAAAGAGGCCGGCAAAAATCAACAACCAACGGGCAGCAGGCATGGGCATCGTAAACGGTCCATAAAAAAGGGTAGCGCCGCAAAGATGGCGGCTGCGGAAAATCTGTTTTCAGGCGGTTTAGGGTACCAGCTCCACGACCTCCACTTCACCCCCCGCTGCTTGTTTGAGGAGGGCCAGCTGGCCCGTCAGCTCCTGCCCGGCATAGCGGAAGGTCTGGGCCGCTTCGGCACTGAGTACCCACCAGCGGGTGCCGTCGGCATCGACCCGCTCGACCCCCAGCACCCCGGCGGGCAGGTCGGTCAACTGACGAAACTGCTGGCCCGCCGCGCGCGTAGGAAAAGAAAGCACGTCGACAAAATCGGCGTTTTCACCTCTTTTTCGTAGCAGCAGGACCTCTTTGGTCTTCCCCTTCAAATCGGCATGGCCAATCGCGGCAGTCAGTTCACTCGGACCTGATGAGAGCAAATCGATCTGCAGCGGGTCCCCGACAGTTTCATAGCGGAGCTGGGCCGCCGCGCCGTGGTGTGCTGCCCGCCGTGGCGACTTGAGGTGTTCGTAGCCGAGCGCTGTGGAGACCGCACCCGGTTCCGGATCGCTCAGCGGCAGTGAGGAAGTCGCGAGGGTGCCGTCGACGTGCAGGGCATAGTCGTAGGTGTGCGGCTGCTCGCTGCGACAACGGAAAAAATCGACGATCGTATCGCCGAGCAGCACCATCGTGCGATCCAACAGCACCCCTTCGTAGGCCGCATCACACTCGGCGCGGAAGGCCTTCATCTGTTTGCCCGGATGGAAAAAAAGCGGTCGCCCACGGGCCTGTTTGCCGCCCCGCTCCACCACCCAGACATCCCTGCCGTCCTCCTGCGGATATTGTGAAATTTCATCGACGGTCACCGTGTTGTGGGCAATCGACTGCCGGTCCCAGCTCAAAAAATCTTTGTGCCCATAGTGGTGGTAGCGGACCTCGGGAATGACCAGATGGCCACCGGCCGAGACCGCGATTCCCAACAACTCGGGGTGGGTGTGGCAGGAACCCCAGTCGCCGTAGCTCATCTGCACCCCGACCGCATCGGGCGCGGCACTTTCGCGGAGTACGGTGATGCCACCGTTGGGGAGCAGCGTGCAGACATTTTCGTGACGACCGGTCACGCCGACGCGGGTATCTTGCGAATGATCAAAAGAACCTTCCGGCAGTTCGGGAGCAAGCCAGAGCAGCGCCAACGGATCGAGCGGACGCCGGGGGGATTTGAAGGGGACTTGCGCTTTCTTTTTCGCGGTCGCGACTGCCTCAGGCGCGATGTACCCGCCCCCCGCAATCGGCCGGACAAAATTGACCGACCGCTGCAGAATCCAGGCGTACTTGGGATCCTTATACGCCCGCCAGGCACGTTCGTAACACCGCTTGCGCTCCAAACGGTCGGTGTAGGAGTTGCCGAGCCGGACCAGCGACCCGTCGCTAAAGGCTTCGTAGAAGGGGGAATCGAAGACCGCCTTGACCGTCTTCTTGCCGGGCGGGCCGAAGTTGCGTTCGATATCCGCGCCGGCATCGAGCGGATGCCCCATCACTTCGAGGTTCCAAAGATCCATCCCACGGTGACGGGCCGCTTCGGCAATGATCGCGTAGGCATCGGCGGTGTAGAGGTGGTAGTGCATCGACCGCTCGTAAAACACACCATCGGCCAGGATCGACCAGGCAACGTGTTGCACAAATCCGTCGCGCAAAACGCGGCCCCTATCATCGCGAGCGCCGTTGACCGCTTCTTCCATCAGGTCGCGGTCGTCGATGCAAAATCCGATCGCGGCCACTCCCGCAATCGCGCGCCCCCGCCAGTTGCTACGATAGCGATGGTTGCAATCC
>JAUWIQ010000440.1 GCA_030605285.1 Planctomycetota bacterium | reverse complement strand
GGTTGCTGCGACAGAGGTGGTCTCCGTCCGTCCCGAACCGCCACCGCGACTACCGAGCATCTGCATCTTTTCTCCCACAACACGGAGTTTCGAATGCTTCTGCCCCTCTTTTTCCCAGCGATCCAACTTCAGCCGGCCCTCAATCAACACGGACGAACCCTTGCTGAGGTATTCGCTCGCGACCTCCGCCGTACGGGCCCAGAGGGTCACGTCGATAAATTGGGTTTCTTCAACCCATTCCCCGCTCTGGTTTTTTCGACGATCATTCACTGCCAGACCAATCTCCGTAACCGCCGCGCCACTGGAAATGTAACGCAATTCGGGATCCCGGGTCAGATTGCCCACTAAAACAACGCGAGTGTAACTTGCCATGTCCGTCTCTCCTTCGAGGGGGTACTTTCACTTATCTTCTCATCTGAACGGCAACGAAAGAACAGACCCCAAAAACAATGTCTCCGAACGCATTTGTACCTGAACAGATGTACCGTATTTCAGGGTAGCACATACGCCGCCGGCGGACAATAACCGGTGCAATTTACTATTCGGCTTCCGCAGTAGCGACCGAAGCCCCAGCTTCCGCAGCTTCCGCAGCCTTTGGCTTCCCCGTATTTTGCTTGGTTGTGGACGGTTTTTCTGTGACAATCGACTGCTGCGCGTGACTTACGAGCGTATCGACAATCCGCGGTTCAATGCGGATCAACAGATGCCTGAGAAAATCGTTCTGGCGATTTGCCAACTCGTTGATGGCGGGGATTTTTTGTCCGTCAACACGAAAGTAGGTAAGCCAGTAGGTTCCCTTCCGTTGCCCGCTGATCGGGTATGCCAAGCGGCGTTCTTCCCAAAGGCGACTCACTAAAACAGTGCCACCCTGTTTTTCGATGAGCGCCGTAACGGCCCCAGAGACCCCCGCAGGATCCCGGGCATACCGATTGGAGTTCAGGATGAAAAGTCCCTCGTAAACATTCTCGTCCAAAGCATTATTCCTCTTGTTGATTTTGACTAACTCAGTGGTTTAGTTGATCAGTGGTTTAGTTGAATTGATTCATGCTGTCATCGATACCCGCGGTCACCCAGTGAGCAGCACCTTCAACTGCTCGCAGGACGGATTTCTCTATCAACTTCTTTTCATCCTCACAAAACTTTCCCAGTACGAACGCCGACGGATCCCATTGCTCTGGGACCGGCCCGATACCAACTCGGAGTCGGTGGATTTGATCGCTGCCAAGCGTGCGAATAATATCCTCCAAACCATTCTGACCGCCAGCGCTGCCTCCAGATCGTAATCGCAATTTTGACAGCGGCAAATTGAAATCATCACAGATCACCAGCAGGTTAGCTTCTGGTATTTTATAAAAGTCGCGTGCTGCCAGGACACTCTGCCCGCTTCGATTCATGAATGTGTGCGGGGCCAATAGTAATACCTGCTGGCCGTCGATCAAGGCTTCTACCAATTCGCCGTAAAACTTCTCCTTGGGGCTACTCGTACCATATTTCCGCGAAAGTTCGGCCAGTACCAGCCAACCAGCATTATGTCTCGTGTTCGTATATTTGCGACCGGGATTTCCCAGTCCAACCATAAGTTTCATGGATTCGAAATATCGTGTATGTCCGCGGATTTTCAGGCCCCCGCCTCTTCATCCTCGCCTGCTTTTCGCCCAATGACTTCTGGCTCGATATTTCCATCCGCCACCTGCTCGTCCTCCATGTCCGGAACGGGTTCCATACATTGGGCGAGGATCGTTCCCGGTTCGCAGAGTAGCGTAACTTCCTTATCCAAATCGATGGACGATGCCAAAATCGAATCACCCAGTTCTAAATTATTGACATTGATTTCAAGCTTTTCGGGAATTGCCATGGCCGGACACTCAAGCGGTAATTCATGCAATTGTTGGTTCACGATCCCACCCATTTTGGTACCCGGTGCGATACCACGTAATTCGAGCAAGACCGTCACTTGAATCCGCTCTCCCGCATCGACACGGGTAAAGTCAATGTGCAGGATTTCATTTCCAAACGGGTTCCACTGAACATCTCGAATCAGCGCATTTTCTTGTACGTCACCCGACAGTTCCACCAAATGGGTGGCACGCTGCACGGCGGACGTAATTTTTACGGAATCGATGCTCAGGCTGATCGAGGGTCCACCATGTCCATAGAGGATTGCAGGGATGCGACCCTCTGCACGATCCCGCCGGGCATTGCGTTTGCCTCGCGACTCCCGCTTGCTTACTTCCAGGGTCTCTACCATTGCCACGACCTTCCAATCCTCTTGGTATGCCACAAACCCACAATTGTCACTGAATTTGATACAATTTCAAGGCCGAGGACCTTGTAATTTCCTGGGCGTGAAGCGGTGGCCTCGCCTTGGCAGACCTTCCGAATTTCCAATTGGCACCCATCCGCCGCGACTTGCGGCCCAGATCCCGGCAGGATTGCCCAGCATCTCAGTCGAAAAGGCGGCTCACGGACTCGTTGCGATGAATTCGCTTGATTCCCTCACCTAAAAGGGCGGAAACGCTTAAAATCACGATTTTCGGCAAGAGTCGATCTTCACTCAGTGGAATGGTATCGGTGAGGACCAAGCTGGTGATGGGCGACTTTTCGAGTCGCGCAACTGCCGGTCCGCAAAGGATACCGTGGGTCGCCGCCACATGGATTTCTTTCGCCCCATTGCGATGGAGAATTTCCGCTGCGCCACAGATCGAACCCGCGGTGCTAATGATGTCGTCAAACATCAGCACAACTTTTCCTTCAACCGGGCCGCCAATGATGTTCTCTTGGCTGGTTTTCTCCGCGCTGCTGCGCCGTTTATCGACGATTGCCAGGCTCCCCCCCAGTCGTTTCACATGCCCGAGTGCTCGCTTAATACTCCCC
>JAUWIQ010000197.1 GCA_030605285.1 Planctomycetota bacterium | reverse complement strand
GGCCTGCCTAAAGCGGTGGCCGCTGCCAATAAGTTGCGCCGCATTAATTCACAAATTAACCTTGAACCGGTGGTGGCGGACGTCGATTATCGAAATGTGGTGAAACTGAGCGAAACGGCTGATCTTTTGCTTGATGGAACCGACAATTTTGAAACACGGATGTTGCTCAATGATGTTTCGGCGCGACTCGGCAAGCCATGGATTTATGGCGGTTGTGTGGGTGCCGAAGGGCAAACCATGACCGTGATTCCCGGCCAGACAGCCTGTCTGCGATGCCTGATGCCGGAACCACCACCACTCGGCGCGACCGCCAGTTGTGATACCGCGGGTATTTTGGGCAGCATTGTGAATGTCGTTGCCAGTATCCAGGCGGCCGAAGCAATCAAAATTCTTAGCGGCAATCCCGAGGCGATCAACCGTGGCCTGACGATTGTCGATCTTTGGGATAACCGCTTGCGGCAAGTGGGAACGGAGACGCTACGGGATGCGGGCGAGTGTCCGACCTGCAGTGGTCGTGAATTTCCCTGGCTCGAAGGGCAGCGTGGCAGTCAGACGGTTGTTTTGTGCGGACGCAATTCAGTTCAGCTTCGCAGCCGAGATGCGACCACGATCTCCTTGGAGGATCTGGCGAAGAAGCTCGCCACAACTGGCCAGGTGACACAAAATAAGTTTCTCTTGCGATTAGCCGTAGAGAAGTATCAGTTCACCGTCTTTCCCGACGGCAGAGCTATTGTGAGTGGGACAGACGATATCGCTGAGGCGCGCACGCTCTTTGCCAGATACATTGGCTCTTGAAATGATCCAGCTGCGGAATCCATTTGCCACACACCTACTTCCGCTAGGTATTTTCAGGCAAGCGGTAGACTTGCTTTACACGGGTGTCTGTCCGTTCTTCATTTTCATGCCAGGGGCCCACGTTTTTAAGTTCAGGCATGATTTCCACAAGTTGGCCCATCAGCCGATTGACCAGCAATCGAATCTCCGGATTGGAGGATTTGTCACTTAGGGTGACTGCCGTTTTCATCAACCGAAGCATTTGAGCGCGGCGAAGTACCGGCATCGAAAGAGGCATTTCGTTATCGAGAAGCAACTCATGCACGGGCACTTCCAAGAGTTTCTGCCAGGCATAGAGCTGACTGAGTTTTAAATCCTTGGTGCCGTCCTCAAGATCGCGGATATCTGCGATCTCGCATTTCCAACGTCGCGCAACGGTCCGCAATGTAATGCCTTGTTGTCTACGGACGTCCGCAATGCAGTGCAGTTGCTTCTCAGGAACCGAGTGTCCATTGTCGTTTGGAACCGACGAGTTGGTGCTGCCGTTGCCGTTGGGAGACGGGCGTGAAGAAGCCGTGCTCATCAGATTTCTCCGGTTTGAAGAGTACTGTGCGATTTTTCATTTGCCACGCGATCCACAGCTGCAGATTGAAAAGGGTGTGTTCGCAATGGCACAGCGAACGCACCTCGTCCTTTCTGCAACTTGTGAAATCAATCGCCTCTTCAAACGCCTGCGCCGAAAGCCAATTCGCAAAGCGAGTAAACTCTCAGGCGCGCTGCCACGGTTCCACTGCCAATAACTCTAGGTTGCCCATTCTTACCGCTAACTCTGGCGTGCTGTCCTGCACAGGCACTCTCGCATCCGTTTAAGAAAAAACGGGATTGAGGTCCGGCTCACAAAAAGATAAGTCCATGCCAAGCCGTCTCTTAACCAGATCAATTCTAGTCTGCGAGAAAAAATACTACAAGAAAATCGTTGATAGAATGGTGGAGATAGATATGTTGGAGCTTGAAAATACGGGACTTGCTGACTTTAGCTGGGGTGACGCAAGGTGACGTTCCCTGGGTTTTTGGGCTGCGGTAGGTGTCCTTGCAGATAGATATCACCACCGGTCTGCTCCACTTGGAGATCCTCTAACTTCCAGGATTCGGCCATTTTTTCCACCCCGTGACCCCCAATTGCGGAAAGTCCGTTGCCACCGAGGAGAATCGGTGCGATGAAGGTGTGAATCTCGTTTATCAACCCCTGATCGAAAAAGCTTCCTAGCAGTTGCGATCCCCCCTCGACCAGGAGGTTGGCCATTCCGCGTTTTCCCAACTCGGAGAGCAGAAGCTGCAACCGCACACCAGGATCGTTGTCGGCGAGTTGTAAAATTTCGCAGCCTTTTTCCGCCAGATTTTTTGTAGCCTCGGCAGTCGCTGCCGGACCGGTGACCACCAAAACCGGTGATTCGCCCGCCGTCTTTGCCAGTTGACTCTCCAGAGGCAGTGCGGCGTTGCTATCGAGAATAATGCGCGTTGCCAAGCGGGGACCCGTTGGTCGTGCGGTGAGTAGCGGATCATCCGCAAGGGCCGTTCTGCTGCCGATGATGACGGCATCGACCCTCCCGCGGAGACGATGGACAATCTCGCGTGATGGCTCACTGGAGATCCAGCGGCTTTCACCTGTGCCGGTGGCAATTTTGCCATCGAGTGTCATGGCCCATTTCGCGATGACCCAAGGTCGACCTGTCGCCAGGCGGTGGAAGTAGGGTGCATTTAATTTGCGCGCGGCGGATGCGGCGATTCCGGTAACCACATCAATCCCAGCAACTCGCAGTTCCGCCAGACCACCACCTGCAACTTGATCAAATGGATCTTCGTTGGCCACGATGACGCGCTTCAGGCCCGCAGCCATGATTGCTCGGGTACAGGGCGGGGTTTTCCCTTGGTGGCAACACGGTTCCAAATTGACATAAAGGGAACCTCCTTTGGCGGTCGTTCCGGCCGCCTGGATCGCTTCCACCTCGGCGTGCGATTTGCCATACGCGGTGTGAAATCCCTCACCGACAATCGCACCGTCGCGGGTAATCACACAACCGACCATCGGATTCGGCTCGACGCAACCTTGGCCTTGCTGGGCCAGATGAAGTGCCCGTTGCATGAAGGTTGCATCTTGGGCGGTCGCGGTCATTTCAAAACACCCTGTCTGGCACAAAGGCTGCCCCCTCCGATTCGATCGCTGGGTCCGGTGCCAAAATCAATCATCGGGTGTCCAGATCGCGGATTTCTTCTGGCTGCTGGAACTCGTCCCATCAGGTGTCCAGATCTTCTGTTCTGCCCCACCGTCATCGGGACCGCTGCCCCCGTCTGCCTGCCCTTGATGCGCGGGCATGGAGGCAGTTTGTGGGTCTGCCGGCGGCATCGGCATGGCCCCATCGGCCTGAGGATCGATGATGCCATAGCGGCCCAGGATTTCGTAGACAGCCTGCGCGATGCCCGGCTCGCGGAGATAGCGTGACTGTATTTCCTGCAATAGCCTTTGAGCCTCGGTTGCATCGCCTTGCCGCAAGCGGATATCAAATTCTGCCAGCAGCCAGCGGGCGGGAGATTCCTCGTTTGCAACTGCAATGTCCCGGGCGTGCGCCAGAAATTCCAAGGCTTGTTCGCTGCTGGCGGCCTGATTCGCAAGAATACCGTAGGCTTCTGCCTTGTCCACTTTTCCCTCCACACTCTCACGCGAGATCACTTCAGGCGCCAGCTTTACGGTTGCGCTGGAGACCGCAAGCATTGCGGCCCGACGATAAGCTGTGATGAGCTGTTCATCGGTCATTTTTTTGACATCAACGCGGGCCATGCGCACCAGGGGAAGGCGGACGATATCGAGACCTTCCGGATCAATCGGTCCCGGAGAGGGGAGCCCCAGTTCGGTCCGTAGCTGATCAAAATCGAGTGTCGTCTGGGCGACGCCTGCAGACATCTCCAGTACCAGGATGCTGGCGAGCAAGGGGATCTGTAGATTGTTGTCGGCTGCCGCCTGCCGTGGCGTTTTGCCACCTAACGCCGGGTTGGGCGCAGCGGTCCAAAGATTGAAGAGGACCTCTCGCTGTTGCTCTGTCATCAGACGTTCTCGATCCGCAGCGGGCGTGTCTGGCGGCAACCGCCAGTTCCAGGACATGCGGTGCTCGGTGGCCGGAATTTCTCCCAACACCCGTTCGCTGCTGCTCTTGTTAATCAAGTCACTGCTCAGCTCCTGGAGTTGGGCGATCGACGCTTCCGCCTTCTCATCGCGGAAAAAGATAAACTCCAGCCGAGCTGCGCGATCGGTCTGACGCCCGAACAGGCAGCACTGGCCCAGCACACGCGGGATGTCTGCCAGCTGGATGCCCACCCCGGTCTCGGGCATCTCGCGATCCAGCAGCAGATAGACCGAGCGGGGAGGCGGTTGGCCTTCTTCGTCGAGTTGTTTGTTTGGTTCGAGCGGCACCGGTTCGCTCCGCCGGCTGGCGGTCAGCTGCGCTGCAATATTTTCGATATCTTCCAGATCGAATGTGAGTGCGATTTGCGCGACCCGGGCAATTTCGACATCCGGATCAATCAGTTGCGCAAGGGCCTCCGCTTCAATGGCATCGTCCCCGCTGACCGATTCGAATGCCTTATAGGCCCGCCAGGCCGCAACCGATTCCAAGTTTTTCCCCAACCAGGATCGCAGTACTGCCAGATTGCGTTGCAGCTCAGGAACCTCTTGATAGTTGGCGGCCAATTGGTCGAACTGTTCGGCCGCGGCGAGCCAATTGCCATGGGTAGCCAGCGCAGAGGCTTGAGCGAAGGCTGCTTTGTAGGGTGCGTCTGCAGGAGGTTCTACCAATTGCTGTTCATCTCGAAGAATCAAGGGGATCTCGACCGAGCGGATGAGCGGTGTCAAAAGCGACATCGCCCGAGGATCGTCGCTACCGCCGATCGCCGCCTGCAGGAGGAGATGAGCCTTGGCGGCGAGAATGTTTCCTTCGCCCAACAAGGCCCTGCCAAGCATACCGATCGCTTCGTAGACACGCGTTGGCATCTGCTCTTCAACGGAGGCGAGCGCGGCTTGCAATACCAGCACGGCTTGCGCTGTTTGTCCGCTCGAGGCAGCTTGGATCGCGCGCTCTGCAAGCATCACGGGATTGCCTGGATGTTTCGACTCAAAAAGTTCCAATGTTTCTTCGAGCGGTTCT
>JAUWIQ010000442.1 GCA_030605285.1 Planctomycetota bacterium | reverse complement strand
TTGACCATTACATTCGCTAAGGGTTGCTTGCCGCCGGATGCCACTCGAGCAGGTGACTGCTCTAAAATATTCGGCAACAACAGGAAAGGGAGTCGCACCGCTCGGTCTCGCCCCATTGGCAGACCATAGAACAAACGATCGACATAAGCCGATGATTCTAGAGCAAACTCGCGATCGAGAAAACCCGCAAGACGGAGCGCAAACGGTAAAAACAAGCCCGGATTGTCTAAGCTGGGGCTGCCTTACAGCCCGACCCTGGTACAACTTGCCTCGGCGGCAGTCAGACACACCGCGATTCGCGTCTGTACCTCCGCGATCAACTCGGTGTCATCGAAATTGGCAATCTCCTCCGGCAGCGGCGGTTTGCCCACCTCGATTTGGATCGTGTTGACGCGGGGAAAAGAACGGTTACGCGGCCAGGCCTTGTACGCACCCGCGATGCCTACCGGCACAAGTTGCACCCGACTGCGGCGGGCCAGAGCGCAGAATCCCGGTTTAAAATCCGACAATTTCCCATCGCGGGTCCGTGATCCCTCGAGAAACACGAGCACAAACTCCCCGTGCTTGAGGCGACGAAGCGTCTCTTTCATGCCGGCAAGTCCACCGCCTCGGTCGATGGGGATCGATCCAAGCACGCGAAGCATCCAGCCAAGCGGCGGAAACTGAAACAATGTATCGCGGGCCAAATAATTCAGACGCCGATGGAAAAACATTCCAATCATCGGCGGGTCAAGATGACTCTGATGGTTGGCCACCACCAGCACCGGGCCCTCGACCGGTTCGTGACAGAGCCCACGCAGTCGAATGCGAAAAAAAAGCACGCCACCAAGCAACAGAAGCATCTGCATTACTCGATAGAACAGGCGTTGCCATAGTGGTTGCTGCATGGTCACTCTCTGTTTCTTTGATCCTCGGATCGGAAAACCATAATTGGCATCAAGGCTACTAAGAATCTGCTTCGTTTATTTTTTTTCGAACCAATGTTTCTAAATGAGCAACAACTTCTGCGACGGTCATCCCGTCGGTCACGACCTCCACCGCATCGAGTGCTTTCCGTAAAGTACCGACTGGTCGACTTACATCGCGACCATCGCGAAGGTCCTGGGAAGCACGAATTTCGTCCAGTGTCACCACCTCACCTAATTTCTCCCGCTCTGCGTGCCGGCGTCGTGCTCGCTCCTCCGGAGAGGCCGTGAGAAAAATTTTGCATGCCGCATCGGGAAAGACGACGGTTCCCTGATCACGCCCTTCGGTCACCACATTCTGCCTGCGGGCCATGGCTCGCTGACGCTCGACGAGCAGTTCCCGGATGCTTGGATCGTCTGCCATGAAATGTACATTCTCTGTGACTTCGGCAGTGCGAATAAGCTGCGAAACATCCTCCCCATCGACCAGAATAACATCCTCTTGAAGATCAATCCATATCTTGTTTGCCACCGCTATCCGCTCCGCGAACTGCGTAAAATCGGCTCCTGCTTGCATGACGGCGTAGGTCACAGCCCGATACATCGCACCGGTATCCAGGAACAGATAACCAAGCCGCGGTGCCAGACCACGGGCGACAGTCGAGTTTCCTGCCCCTGCGGGGCCATCGATTGTTACGATCATGGTGCAAACTCCAATTCCACGAGACACAATTCGCCTGGAGCCAGTTCCAGTTCCACCCGATCCGGTTGGATCGCAAGAGACTCGAGTACCGAGAGAGTAAAATCCAGTTTACGGGCTGCCGCAAAGGATCGGAAGCAGCGAAGGGAAAGTCGGCTACGGCGACCACCAGTCTCGAGCAGGCGCAGTCGAATCCGTGTGCCCTGCTCTACAGCAACAAACTCCACATGCGTGACAATCACCTTCGGATCGCTGACGTGCAGCACCCACGCCGAAGGAGGAGCGACCGCTTGGCGGGTCGCAGAACAAAAGATCGGGTCGACAAATGCACTCCAGGCTGTCTCAGCAGGAGCAGACAAACCGAGACCGAGTTTCCAAGTGAATTGTCGACTGCTCTCACCCGGTGGGATCAGCAGGGTATCGATTTGCCCCGGCTCAATCACCGTGTGGTAGGGAATGCCTCCCGGCAAGAGCGTGAGTGCCGTATTGCCACAGCAAAGATCCAGAAAGTCGGGCGATTCAATCCGTGTGCGAAAGGTCCGTTGGCGGACCGAACCCACACCGCGATAAATTTCGTCGCCCGACCATGCAAACCGGATCCCATAATACGACTGCCAAGGGTTGCCCTCGGGAAGGACCAGTGGGTCAAGCGTCAGGTCAAAGGTGAGTAGCGGAACGCCGCGGAGGATACTCACTGTTTGCGCAAAGTGCGAAACGACAGATCCATCTTCGGCAAGCAATTGACCGGTCACGGACTGACTTGCGCGGAAAGGCCCGTCTTGTTGGAATTGAATCGTTTCGGCAACCATCTGTGCATACCGGGCCTCAGCCTTCGCGCCGACTGCCGGCAACCGCATTGTGATTCGTTGCGAAAGTAGGTTGCCGCGGCGATGTGGCATGTGGAGTGACTGCAGCGCACCGCTCTCAGGATCGAAAACCGCCTCGCAAAATTCATTACGGAGAAGATGTTCCTCCACAAGCGGTCTTCCGACAGATGGTTGCCACAGCTCGCCATCGCCAGCAATCCAACCGTAGCCCATCGCCGGAACTTCTACGACCGCCTGCCGCTGACCATCCTGTTCGGCGGCTGCTTTCACGATTCCCTCGATGGTGGGCATCCGGCCAAACGAAAGATCCACGACCATCGTTTGTGGCTGCGACGAAGGATTGAGCAGCAGTAAACCATCTTCCACTTCCCCGTCCTTACCGGGCAATGCCTGAACCACGGCATCGAGCGGAGGGGCCGCGGATGTACCGGTGCTGAAC
>JAUWIQ010000151.1 GCA_030605285.1 Planctomycetota bacterium | reverse complement strand
TTTTGCTTCCGCATCCGGCACCGTGAGGGGGGCGACTAGACGAAAACCAATGCCACGCGCTGGATCCGTTGTAAACCACCAGGGACTTTTGGGTAAATTGGGATCCTCCTCTTTCCACTCTTCGTCGCGTGATCCCAAACGGGACGCCGATCGGCATTCGGCAGCGCCGCTTTCCCAGGACCCTCCGCGTATCGCTCGGGGAAAAGGCGGGAGAGGCCACGCGATCCTGTCCTTGGACAACCCCTTCTTCTCTGTGGGGTACCCCGCGGGATCGTGGGCATCGAGGACCCACTCGGCAACATTGCCATACATATCATAAAGGCCCCAGGGATTGGGGGTTTTTGTTCCCACCGCATGCAACGCCTCATCCGAATTGTCTGCGTACCATGCATACTGACCTAAAAGGGAAACCTCGTCACCAAAGTGATACGCGGTTGCCGTTCCCGCTCGGCAGGCATATTCCCATTCTGCCTCACTCGGAAGACGGTAGAAGATGTCCGTCAATTTACTCAACCACTTCGAATATTGCTTGGCGGCATATTGAGTCATTGTGACCGCTGGCTGGTCGGCATCGCTACCATACTCGTAGGTGATGTCCGGCTCGTAGAGTTCTGTCGGTGCGGTAATGGCATCAACATCCTCAGGCAGCCGCTCCAGATGTTTGCGGAGCGCTTTCAACTGAGGTGATTCGAGTTGCACACGTAATGCCCTGCGTGCAGTCTCCTGTCGGGCCAACGCCGTTTTGATTTCCTTCACTTGCTGAGGCGATTTACCCTCCAAATCGATCTGCTCATTATCCGAGAGCAGATAGCGTAACCCCTCAATCTGCTTCAGCCGTGCGTAAAGATCCATGAAGACGTGATACTCTCCCCAGGTAACTTCATGCTTGCTGATCCAGAAGGCCGCGACCGATACTTTTCCCTGCGGACCCTCATCCGCAACGCGATTTTCCTCGCTCTCGGGACTGCCCATCAAGAAGCTGCCCGCGGGAATTGGCACCATTTCAAAACGGATCTCCGTGCCGGGAATGGTTTGCCGGTAAGGGACCATGAAGCCCTGATCCGTCTTCACAAACCGCCCGCTCGCCGGTTTTTCCCGGACAAGACCCGGGCGGTTACCCTGCGGCACCTCGGCAGAAGTCTCCTCTGCCAGGACCACGACTGCGAGCGTAATCCAGACGATCAACCAACAACGATTACTTAACTGCGACATTTTTATGCTTTTGTCGAATCCGAGAAAAAGCGCCACGGATTTTCATTGTACGCCAATGTTTGTCGCGAGGAGAGTGGCGGTTTATCGCTTGGCAGCGGCCTCTGCCACGGCAGCGGGACCTTTGCGCGCAAAATTTATCCGCCGAGGGCTGCTTGGAGTTCACTCCCAGTCGCCAGTCGCGTGCCAAAAGGCCGTTAGGAGGAGGTTGTAAAGACGGCCATCTCGCAGGTAAGCCCCGGTCCGAATGCCAATGCGACACACGGTAGGTCCGTTCCGTTTCGCATCAGACGTTCCAGGATAAACATCACGGTCGCGCTAGACATGTTGCCATATTCTGCTAGCACCGCGTGCGAAGTAGCCATCGCCTCCTCGAGAAGACTAAGACTCTCTTGCACGGATGCCAGGATGCGCGGTCCCCCGGGATGTACTGCCCAGCTGCCAATCGAAGCAAGCGACAGGTTGATTTTAGCCAATTCCCGATTTACGAATTGACCCAAGTGGCCTGCAATCATGTCAGGGACACTTGGAGAGAGTTGCATTTCAAAACCGTGATCACCGATCGTCCAGCCCATTGCATCGGATGAATCGGGGAGCACTACCGATGCCTGATGGGAAAGTCGCCATCGTGACTGGCGGCTCCCCTGAGGATCGCCTGCAGTATTTTGATGAACACGCGGTGGCTGTCCCTGGGTGCCGACCAGCGCTCCGGCGCCATCTGCAAAGATCGCGTTGGCCACGATATGGTCACTGCAGTCTCCGTACTGCAAGTGGAGACTGCAGAGTTCCACAGCCACAACAAGAACCGTTTTGCTGCGCGTCGAGGCCGACAGTGCGCTGGCAACGCGCAATGCGTTGAAAGCGGCATGGCAACCCATGAAACCGATATGGGTTCGTGAAATGTCGGGCCGTAATCCCAGCGAATTCATCAGTTCCAGATCGACGCCAGGACTGGCAAACCCAGTACAGGAGCAGGTCACCAGATGCATAACCGAGCTTGGTGCGATCCCTGCTTCGATCAGACTGCATTCGGCTGCCTGGGTCGCAAGCCTGCCTGCCTCGACCTCGTAGCGGGCGAGCCTTGCCCGGGTAGTTGGCCCTTGATCAGCATCTGAGTCTGCAGGGAGGAAAAACTTCTGGTGAATTCCTCTGCCGTTCGATTTCTCCAGCAGTACCGATCCGCGACTGCAAATTTTTGTCGCGCGGTAGATCGCAGCGAGCGCCCGGCGGCGCGAGCCTTCCAGGCACGAAAATCCTGCGACCATTTCCTCTGCATCCTGCTGGGTAATCGCATGTTGGGGGGTGGCCGTACCAATGCCAAGAATTTCTAGACTCATGGCGAGTGCCTCTCCGTACCTACCGAAACCGACCGGGTGCCTGTCACCCAAGGCACCAACCGCCGCGAAATTCGGGGAGCCGCTGCCATGGCCCGCGTAGCGAGTGAGACAAAACGCGGACTTTGCAGGGCCTTGGCGATCAACGAGCAGCGAATAAAGTCCGCAGCAAGCTGTTTCTTATAATGTTGGATGTAGGGTGCGACGGCTCCCGTCACCTCAAGCCGACCATCGCTGCCACGTGCTCCTAAAATTACCTCGCTGAGGAGCCGCGCGCTGCAGAGTGCCCAAGCAATTCCCTCACCGGTGAAAGGTTCAACATAGCGGGCGGCATCCCCTACGCAGAACATGCGGCCTTTGGCAATCGGCGCCGCGTGCGTCAGCGGAGGTGTGCCGCGATAGCAGGCCGTTTCAATGCCACCCGGAACGGTCGTCCCGGCAGTGGCAAGGATGCGTTGAATCACCCCGGGCGGCTTCCAGGTCGCCACGGCCGTGGGGTCGACGGCGGCCGCCACGTCCACCCGGCCATCTTCAAGACGCACTAAGCCACAGTAGCCAAACGGCGCAACCGCCATCACAAGTTTTCCGCGCTCGAGCTGCAATGCATCGTGCGGTAGCACTGTACCTAGACCCAATCGACTTTTGCGACTTGTTCGTCGCGCAGACCCACTTGGCGAGGAACGGATCGCAGTGGCAAGACCGGTCGCGATAATCACGCAATCCGCAACCAACACACCTGGAATCCCCGCTTGACTAGGGTCCTCGTTATCTTGTTTGTTGACAACAAGTCGGATCTGCACTCCTCCAGCGCCCTCTTGGATCGGCTCCGTTGCACGTACCACTGCGCCGGGTAGCCACGCTGCACCAGCGTCGATCGCCATTCGAACCAGTTGGGAATCCAAGGTATCCCGCGAGAGACTCGCCCCAACAGAAAGTGGAAGCATGGTACAATAGCCGGCGGCGAACAAGGCGACCTCTCGGAGTGGGACGGCGCCGAGTTGAGTCACCACATCGGTCATGCCCAGGTCGGCTAGCTCGCGCAAAGCCCGTGACGACAGGCAGCAACCGCATAACTTTGTCCTTGGCAGACAAGTTTTATCAATCAGCAGTACCCTGATCCCCGCGCGCGCCAAACGGATTGCAGCGGCGGCACCAGCAGGACCCGCACCAACGACAATCACCTGCCAACGTGAAGTCAGTGCATGACGAATCGACACCGTCGCCAGAAGATCAGCAGTTGCGTGGTGGTGGATCATGCGCGAGCTTTCACCCACTCGATGAGCACGCGTGCCGGCCAACTACTGCGGACCGTCGCGTTGGAGATCCCTGCCCCTACAAGGAGTTGCCTGTATTCCTCGGGTATGCGGGCGGCCCGCACCGAAGTCGGTCCATCCACCCGCGCGACGTAGGATCGCGAGAGCCCCCAAGTGCCAAGTCTTGCCAGCAGCAGACCCCGCCGACTCCGTACGAGGTCCGAAACCGCGATCCCAATGCGGGCTGCGCTGGCTAGCGATTGTAGCAACCTGCAAACCGCCCCATCCTCCAGATGATGCAGGAAAAGGGAAGAGATCGCGATGTCGCAGGGGGGGATGTCACACGCAAGCACGTCTGCCTCTTCAAACACTACCCGTGCCCCTGTTCTGGTGTGTAGGCACCGCCGCGCGCGGGCAATTGCACGGGAACTTTTGTCGAGGCCAAGCATCTCGACGGTAAAACCAATACGAGCGAGCTTGCAGGCAACGTCCACCGTCACATCACCTCCTCCGCAAGCGACATCGACAATTTTCAGTCGATCGCCAGCTTTCGCGATACGACCTGAGGCGGCCGCCAGTCGGGCCGATGCGGCGGCAAGTTGCGACGAAGTGCGGCTGATGAAATTGACCGAGCAGAGCGCATCCAGAGCGCAGAGATGATCCGCCTCCGGCAACGCGGGATCGTCCATCAACTCAGGTTGTTGCATACGCGTAGACGCCCACGAACCCATAAGAATCTCTCACGAAGGATCGAAACGGTGGGGCTCACGTCAGGTTGCCACATCAGGCGAACCGCGACTGCTCCCCCGTGCCCCGCTTCTCCAAGGGGTACCACCATAGGTCACACGCAATGAGGTCGAGCCTCGCGTCGCAAACCGCCCGTGGCCGGCTCCACCGCATGTCTGGAGAAATTATAGTCTTCACATGCCGATGCGGCCAGGAGATCGAATTGCCGGGAGATCGCAAGGGCAATATTTTGGTCCGCGTGGGGGCACCATCGAGATCGCCTTGGAAATGGCCAAGAAACCAACGACCCGTTGCTGCTTCAGCCACCTTAAACCTCGAGAGACCCACCCTAACCTGCAGGCTCCACTCGGGCCGACGATTCCGGATTCAAGCGGTCCATCGATTTGGCCAAGAACTCGGTGGCCTCTGTTTCCCAAGGTTGATGACGCGGGCTGGCAGCCGACTCCTCTGTTTGCTGCGGCTCATTGCGATCGTCCTCCAATATTTTGAGAACGTCAACATGGCCTGAATCGGAGGCCAGAGACTCACCAATCAGATTGAAAAGGACCGAGATCGCCTCGTCAAGCTCCTCCTCGTCGTCTGGCAAATCCTCTTCTTCCTCAAACTCGCCTGCGTCCAGCCCGTCACGATCCTCGCCGGAGACATCTTCCTCATCCTCATCACGGGCATCGAGGTCATCCTCTCCCAGTTGTTCCAGCATCTCTTCTTCTAATCCATCGACCTCACCTTCCTGATCTTCGCTCACTGCAGTGCTGCCGGAGATATCGAGCGCCGAATCTGCGAGCGCGGTGGGGCTCAAGAAGGCAAATGCAAAGAGATCCGGGCTGGCGAAATTCCCGGCGATCCCGATCGGAAGCCCACCCCCTGCTCCACCCCCGACCGCGCGGGCGGCCGCTGGCAGCGAGGCTACGGACAACGAATTCGCAGCAACCCCAGCCCGCACAAAACTGGGCTGACTCGGGTCAAAGCTCATCACAATGGTATCGCGCTGTAAATAACCTTGAAACGCGGTGCGAATCGTCGGCTGGACCGTCAGTCCATTACTGCCCGCACTGACCGTATAAATATTGACGCCACCCCGCATCAATTCGCCACTGTTGGTGGTCATCATCTGCACATTGATGCTCGCAGGATTTCCCGCAAACATAATTGCCTGCACAC
>JAUWIQ010000026.1 GCA_030605285.1 Planctomycetota bacterium | reverse complement strand
CACCCGTATGGCTACCTGTGAGTGCCACAAGTCTTGCAGGCGGATCGGCAGAAACCCCTGGCAACTGCATCGGCAATAAGGCCACAATCTGTCGGCCGTCGTCAAGCTCTGCAGCGATGACCACAAAATCGGCATGCAGTCCGCCGGTGACCCATGGACTGAAGCCTTCGAGCAAAAAACCTTCTGCTGTCTCTTCGGCCCGCAGCACTGCGTGGCCGAGATGCCGGTGACTGGTCGTAAGATGTGAAATCCCCAGTGAAGTGAACGAGCGGCCAACAAGCAAGTCCTCGAGTACACCCCCCGGAATGTCCGTCTCGGGAGCCGCAACACGCCGCAGCGCGCCGGTAGCCTGCGTGAGAATGAATGCGGTCGTCAGGCAGGCGGCACTCAAGCGAAGATAACCTCGAAGAAGATCCGCCTCCACCCAACCCATCCCTCCATTTTCCGGCGCCAAGAACCAGCGGTAGACCCCGTAGTCGGCACAGAGTTGCAGTTGTTCTGCCGGCCAGTCACCACTACGGTCGAGTTGTTCCGCCCCAGCGGCGAGGGCAGCGCACAACACCTCCAACTCGGAATTTTCCGGCTTCAGAATCTCCCCAACCGCTGCTGTCCTTTCCACTGTTCTGTCTCCCGGGCAGCTGAATCCTCACCTTGTATCTCTCAGAACGGGTACATTGTTCAAGGTGAGGGGGCATCCCAACTTAACGGTCTACAGCAGCAGGGGCAACTCACCCAGCGGGTCCTTGAGGGTGTTTCCCGGTCGTGAGAATCCGTATAATCACACGGATATTTTCCAAGACTTTCACAGTACCGTAAAGAGAATTGGTCACCATGAGCCCGATTGAGGAAAGCCCAACGAAATCAAAGCTCCGCACGCTGGGGCCCGAATTGGCGGCTGAGTCGCTTTACGAGAAGTGTACCGAGGTGGCCCGCAACCTCTGGTGGTCATGGCACTCGGATGTGGTGAACCTGTTCCGCGATCTCGATCCGATCCGCTGGCGGCAGCTCGACCACAACCCCATTGCCCTACTTGCCGAGTTCACACCGGAGCGGCTGGAGGCGCGTGCCAGTGAGTTGGTACTCTACAGCCGAATCCATCAGGTCTCCCGGCGGTTGAAGGAGTATTTGGCAAGTAACCAGACCTGGGGAGCAACCAATGCGGGCGTCCTGGGAGTCCGGCCGGTCGCCTACTTTTCGGCTGAGTTTGGCATCCATGAATCGGTGCCAATCTACTCGGGTGGCCTTGGTGTGCTTTCCGGAGACCATATTAAGAGCACAAGCGGACTGGGAATTCCCCTGGTAGCGATTGGCCTGTTTTATGACCAGGGCTATTTTCGACAGCGACTCAATGACGAGGGATACCAGCTCGAAGAATATCAGGACACGCGGGTCGAAAACCTTCCCATGGAGCCCGCGGTGGACAAGGAAGGCCAGCCGATTACCGTAGAAATTGATACCCGCGACGGAAAATTACTGACCAAGGTCTGGCTGATGCATGTGGGCCGGGTGGAACTCTACCTGCTCGACTGTGCTGTCGAGGGGAACCCGCCCGAAGATCGCGAGTTGACAGCGCGACTCTATGGTGGCGACACGAGAACGCGTATTCGCCAGGAGTTGGTACTGGGCGTAGGTGGTGTCCGAGCCTTGAAGGCACTCGGCATCTCACCGAGTGTTTACCACATGAACGAAGGGCACAGTGCCTTCGCCAGCCTGGAAGCGATCCGCGATTTCATGCATGATGATGGGATCGATTTTGATGAAGCGCTTCGTGAGGTTGCACACCGCTCAGTTTTCACCACCCACACACCTGTCCCGGCGGGTCACGACCGTTTTGGACACGAGCTCATTGAAGAACACCTAGGCCCCCTGCGCGAGTCGCTCGGTATCTCCCTCGATCAACTCATGGGACTCGGCCGCGTCGATCCCCAGAACGAAAACGAGTCCTTTTGCATGACCGTTCTGGCGCTAAAACTCTCCCGCCGGGCCAATGCGGTCAGCTCGCTGCACGGACAGGTGAGTCGTCGCATGTGGGCCCACCTCTGGCCCTGGCGAGTCGAGGAAGAAATTCCCATCGGACACATCACCAACGGCATCCATATTCCGTCCTTTCTTGCCTTTCAGATGCAGCAACTCTACGACCGCAATTTCCCGGCCGGTTGGGCACGCCGCATGGGCGAGCCCGAGGTCTGGCAGAGTATTTATCAAATCGATCCCGGCGAGTTGTGGGAAACCCATTACGCCTTGAAAAATCTAATGCTCACTTTTGTCCGTCGCCGCATGAGTCGGCAGTGTCGACGTCGTGGAGAAAGTGACGATGCGGTTGAAGCAGCTCGTAACGTCTTGGATCCAAATATTCTGACAATTGGGTTTGCCCGGCGGTTTGCCACATACAAGCGAGCCAATATGTTCATGTGGGACCTCGAAAAAATTTACGAAATACTGGAAGACACGAATCGTCCGATTCAGTTGATTTTTTCTGGCAAGGCGCATCCGGCTGACGAACCGGGTAAGCAATTGATCCAACAAATCGCGAACCTTCACCATGACCCACGGATTGCAGGCCGCGTTGTCTTTGTGGAAGACTACGACATCAACGTGGCCAGACATCTAGTCCAGGGGGTAGATGTCTGGCTGAACAACCCCCGCCGTCCATTGGAAGCTTCGGGTACCAGTGGCCAGAAGGTAGTCCTTAATGGCGGACTGAATTGTTCGGTACTCGATGGCTGGTGGGCAGAAGCCTATAATGGCACGAACGGTTTTGCGATTGGCAAAGGGCGGATTCATGCTTCGGAAGAAGTAAGCGATCAGCGGGATGCGGTCGCTCTCTACGAAGTACTGAAAAACCAAGTGATCCCGACCTTTTACGACCGCGATACGGATGGTCTGCCCCGTCAGTGGATTTCCATGATGATGAATTCGATCGGGTCCTTGGCATGGCGTTTCAGTGCCCACCGGATGGTGATGGATTATTGCCGTAGCGCGTATGTGCCTGCTGCAGGCGGCTTGAGTTGCGACATGAGCACTCGCTGACATCGACCGTCTTTGTTTTGTCGACGCCCCTGCTGGGAAAATCCACCGTTCTCAGCGTGTGGCGAGAAACTCGAAAACGCGCTGCCGGACTCTGGATTTCACAAAAAACAAACGAGTGGCAAATCAACCATGACCGATGAAGCACTTTTGACGATTGAACAACTGGCACTCGCCCTGAAAGTACCAGAAAAAATGGTGCGAGCCTGGTGGCAGCAGGGAATCCTACCCCAGGCAATAAACGATCCGGAGCAGCCACCTCGCTACCGTCGAACGGAGGTGGTGCAAGCACTGCGACGGGAGCCGGAAATCATGGCGAGAATCCGCACCGCGATGCGCCAAACAAATCGCAAGTGCTAAGCGGACGGAAACCCCGGTTACTTTCCCTTCCCGCTCAAATTTCCTCGCGAAATTCATTCCCCTCGGCAGCCTATCCGGAAGTCAGCGAGCCTTCAAGAATCCGCCTCAGGTCGCGGACCGCGACTGCCATATCCGCCGCCTCGGTCACTGCCGCCGCAACGGCCAAACGATCAATTCCCGACTCGAGGACGCTGCCCGCGTTTTCCAAATTGATCCCACCGATGGCAAACGCTGGCAAGCGGACCTCGCAGGCAACCTGCTGAAGAAATGGCAACCCCGGGAACTGTTGGAATGACTTGGTGCGGGAGGGAAAGACCGGTCCGACACCAAGATAGTTGGCACCGTCAAGCACCGCTTGTCTCGCCTGTTCGATAGTGTGTGTGGAAACTCCGACGAGGCAATTCGCACCCACCAACTGGCGCACCTCTTTGACCGCCAGATCGGTCTGGCCCAGATGAACACCATCCGCGTGGGAAAGGATTGCCAGATCGGGTCGATCATTCATCAGGAAAAGGGTCGGATGCCCAGTGGTTAATTCCGACAGCAATCGGGCGCGATCCAAAAGATCTCGGTCATTCTTCAATTTATCCCGCAGTTGGATCGCATCTACCCCCGCTTCCACCAGCACCCGCACCCGATGGCAAAAATCATCGGACGACTGACAACCATCGACCAGAACACACAGACGAACCGATTCCAAACACCTGCGACTATCCTGCGTGATCTGCATTGCCGCTGCCAACGTATAACTCTGATAACGAAGCGATTCGATCCGGACCGCCAAATTCTCTTCGATCAGCTTTGTCGTTTCTTCGAGGCTACGCAGTGCCTGCTGGAGGCGTGACAAATTCGCTCCCGCCAAATCCCAGAGATCTTTGCGTCCGCGCTCCTCAGGCAGCGACAAGTCTGTGCCAACATCGTGTTGCGTATTGCGAACCGCACACCGCAAAGACATAGGAATGCTCTCAAGGGCTGTTGTCAGATCATGCCGCAGACTTTTCCACTGCGCAGTCAGATAGACATCATCGAGGACAAAACGGGCATAGTCCTCGACAACACGTAACGCCTCACCGGCCCGATTGGCGGCGGCATCTAGAAGCCGATACATGCTGTCCTTCGACCCAGCCACGTTCACCCAGATAAAAAATAGTCGGTCAATGATTCACAGCGTTTCAACGAGCCGCTCTGCCCCACTGGTCAAGCAAACTGCGAAGTGATTATGTCCCCACAACTAGTTTGTCCGATCTAAGAATCCCGTATAGTCCCCAGGCAAACTCAGGCCAAACGCTGCGGCAACCATCCCCTGCTCATCGGCCCAACCATTGACAACTAAACCTTTTTCCTGCGTGCAATTCGATTGCCCCACAAACGCAACCAATCTGTTGCACCTAACTCCAAGAATAACCCACAGTTGCCTTGATTTCATCTGTTTTGAGCGTTACAATTCCCCTGGTGACTGGGTAAAATCGACCGCTCAAACTAGGGGTACGATTGCCAGAAAACAACAACCAAATCAAATCAGGAATTAAGTAAAAAGTGGCCACCGGGTGGAATTTCAACCTGTGGCCTTCCAGGTTCGGTAGGAAGTGACCCGGTGTACTCTTTAAGTGACTGGCCGATCGTCGAGTATCGGTAAGCGGTTCCGGTTGGATCGCATCACAGCGAAAGATGGAGAAAAGTAATGTACGAAAGATTTACGGATCGCGCCCGAAAAGTTATGCAACTTGCCAACCAGGAGGCGCAACGATTCAACCACGAGTACATCGGCACGGAACACATCCTGCTTGGTCTGGTCAAGGAAGGTAGCGGTGTTGCAGCCAATGTCCTCAAAAATCTTGATGTCGATTTGCGTAAAATCCGCCTAGAAGTCGAAAAACTAGTCCAGAGTGGCCCCGATATGGTGACGATGGGGAAGCTGCCACAGACTCCCCGCGCTAAGAAAGTTATTGAATATTCGATGGAGGAAGCTCGAAATCTTAACCACAACTACGTGGGTACGGAACACATTCTCCTAGGTCTGCTCAGAGAACAAGAGGGAGTTGCGGCCCAAGTGCTGATGAATTTGGGGCTTAAACTAGAAGAGGTCCGCGAAGAAGTACTCAATCTACTGGGACACGGTTTGGAAACTGGCGAAGTGAGCGAACGGGGCGGGGGTGAACGAGGGGGAAGCAGTTCAACAAGCAGTGGCAAGAGCGGCAAATCAAAGACCCCGGCACTCGACAGCTTTGGCCGCGATCTGACCTTATTGGCCGAGCAGAAAAAACTTGATCCCGTAATCGGTCGTGAGAGAGAAATCGAGCGGGCGATTCAAATTCTCTGCCGACGCACCAAAAACAACCCCGTACTCCTCGGTGAAGCCGGGGTTGGCAAAACGGCCATTGTCGAGGGTTTTGCGCAACGTGTGGTGGAGGGCAATGTACCCGAGTTGCTGTGCGATCGACGGATCGTTGTTTTAGACCTTGCCATGATGGTTGCAGGCACGAAATACCGCGGGCAGTTTGAAGAACGTATCAAAGCGGTAATGAATGAAGTCCGTCGCACGAAAGACACCATTTTGTTTATTGATGAACTCCACACACTCGTTGGTGCCGGAGGTGCTGAGGGAGCCATCGATGCATCCAATGTCCTAAAACCAGCTTTAGCGCGTGGAGAGATTCAATGCATCGGTGCTACCACACTGGACGAGTATCGAAAATACATCGAAAAAGATAGTGCCCTGGACCGACGATTCCAGCTCGTGATGATCGAACCCTCTAACTCGACTGAGACGATCGAAATTCTCAAGGGACTTCGGGAGCGCTATGAAACGCACCATCGAGTCCAGATTACTGACGATGCGATCATCTCTGCCGTGGAACTTTCGGATCGCTACATTACCGGACGTTGCCTTCCTGACAAGGCAATTGATGTGATTGATGAATCCGGGGCCCGAGTACGTCTAAAAGCAATGACACGGCCACCTAATCTCAAAGAGATCGACGAAGAGGTTGAACGTCTCAACAAAGACAAGGAAGAGGCAGTTGCCAACCAAGATTTTGAAAAAGCTGCCAGATTACGAGACACTGCTGACAAACTAAAAAAGAAAAAGGAAACCATCACTCGCGAGTGGAGAGAAAAGTCTCGCGAAACAGATGGTGTAGTTGACGAGGATGTCATCGCCGAAGTGGTTTCTAAAATGACTGGCATTCCGCTCACTCGGATGACAACCGAGGACAGCTTGCGACTGATGCAAATGGAGAAGGACCTCCATAAGCGGGTTATCAGTCAAGGCGAAGCCGTTACTGCTATTTCAAAAGCTGTCCGTCGCAGCCGCAGTGGCCTGAAAGATCCAAAGCGTCCCACAGGATGTTTTATTTTTGCAGGTCCCACCGGTGTCGGCAAGACGTTGCTTGCCAAAGCACTGGCTGAATTCATGTTTGGAGACGACGAAGCGCTCGTCCAGGTTGACATGAGCGAGTACATGGAAAAACACAACGTGAGTCGTCTCGTGGGAGCGCCTCCAGGTTATGTAGGATTTGAAGAAGGTGGCCAACTGACTGAAAAGATTCGACGACGACCCTATGCTGTTGTCTTACTCGATGAAATTGAAAAAGCACATCCGGATGTCTTCCATATGTTGTTGCAAGTTATGGAAGAAGGCCGACTCACAGACAGTTTTGGACGCAATGTTGATTTCAGAAACAGCATTCTGATAATGACCACAAACGCTGGCGCGGATGCCATTAAGAATGAGAGTTCTCTGGGATTCCAAAAGCCCGATGACGATGCTTCCTACGACAGCATGAAAGATCGTGTCAACGAAGAAATCGAAAAAGTTTTCCGGCCCGAATTCCTTAATCGTGTTGATGATGTGATTGTTTTTCGGCATCTTACTGCTGACGATCTTAAGGATGTCATTGACTTGGAACTTTCAAAGGTCCGAGAACGACTGCTCGACCGTGGCTACAGCTTGACACTCACTAATAGCGCGAAGGCGTTCTTGATTAAGAAGGGATCCAATCTAGATTATGGTGCCAGACCCTTGCGGCGTGCCATTGAGAACTTTGTAGAGGACCCTCTCTCAGAGGAACTGCTGAAGGGTGAGTTCGAAGGCAAGAACCACATTGTGGTCGATGTCTTTAAGGATAATGAAGACAAGGTCAAACGGCTTGATTTCAGTGGCGAGGTAAGTTCTGGTTCTCCAGAGGAACCCGTTGGTGCAGTTGCTAATGAGGGGGAAGACACACCCTCCCCGGAATCGAAAGAGTGATCAACTAGGCGAGATTTATACTGCCAAATCGCTGAATTATGTCACCCGCAACATCGATGCAAGGAAAGCCCGGTCACAGCATGACTGGGCTTTTCGTATGGGATTCGCCGATTTGAATCGTGGGGATAGTTGCGTTACGATAATTCTCAGAAACAATTTGCAAGGAGCAATCCGACCATGGAAAATGATAGTGATTGGCATGCCTGGATGGTGCGTCTTGTAGAGGCCGACTCGGAGGCAGAGCAAAGATTCTGGGACTTATACGGAGAAAGATTGCAGCGACTAGCATCGCAACATCTCTCCTCAGGCCTAAGGCGGCGCGTGGGTGCCGAAGATGTTGTGCAGTCCGCATGCCGCACATTTCTCCGGCGGGTTCAAGATGGTCAATTCGAATTCTCCAACGCCGAAAATCTGTGGCGTTTGCTTTGCGCCATCACGCTTACAAAGGTTCGGCAGCAGGCCCGGTTTCACGGGCGACAAAAGCGGGCTATGAATCAAGAAAGGCATCTCGGATCTGACCAAGCCTTGTCTCGCGCAGGATACGTCATTTCACCCGAACCGACCCCAGCTGAATCGATCGAATTCGCTGACCAGTTGGAACAACTGTTAAGTCTTCTCGATGATGAGGAACGAACTGCCGTTCTTTTAAAACTTGAGGAAAATACAAATAATGAGGTTGCCGAACAATTACGTTGTTCCGAACGGACTGTTCGCCGAATCATTAGTCGAGTGCAGACACGCTGGAAAAAGAATCTATTAGAATCCTCCGCCCCATGAGCGACCCTTTGCAATCCGATGCGATCGATGAAGATCGGCGACGAAATTTTGAACGAGCCTGGATACAAGGGAAACCAACGCGACTGGAAGATTTTTTACCGGCGGAAGGCGATCCTTGTTACCTAGCAACGCTTGAAGAGCTTATT
The DNA here is from genome assembly GCA_030605285.1 of Planctomycetota bacterium. The sequence continues at coordinate 1,970 of JAUWIQ010000026.1, read as the reverse complement.
CACATCGAAATAGAAATGGCTTGGAAGCGTTGCTTTGCCAATGCCAGCAAGCGTCCAGAAGATGATCTGGAGACTGCGGAACATCCACCGACAGTGGAATCCTACGTCACACGCTTCAGCGCACTCAACTCACCTGCCGTTGTCCTCCGCCTGCTGAAACAAGAATGTCTCGTCCGCAAACAGTACAACATACCGCTGAGCTTGGAAACCTGCCAAGCAAGATTTCCCCATTTGCAACTCGATCGTATCGAAATGGCCCCTTTCCTTGAGGAATTGCGGCATGTGGAATCGAACGCCCCGGGTGTGACCATCGCTCCTGATGGAGTAGGGGAAACTCCCATTTCGCTTCCGTTCATTTTTGGCGACTATGAATTACTCGAGGAGTTGGGGCGCGGTGGAATGGGTGTTGTCTATCGGGCGCGTCAACTCAGTACTCCTCGCATTTTGGCAATCAAGGTTCTGCGGAGCCACTTTCTGGATGGTATTTCAAGTGACGCGAGAAAGCGTTTTCAGCAGGAAATACGGGCCACTACAAAACTCAAACACGACAATATTGTTAACATTTTTGAAGTGGGCCAAATCAACGGCCAGCATTTCTTTTCCATGCGGTATATCCATGGAAAAAGTCTTGGCCGTATCATCGCACGGCGCCCAATTGAAAATCGTCTGGCCGCCATCTATCTGGAGCAGGTAGCTCGGGCTATCGCCTGCGCGCATCGAAGTGGCATCTTGCATCGGGATCTGAAGCCTGGCAACATCCTGGTGGATGAATATCCAGACCGACCGCTGGTTGTTGATTTTGGTCTAGCAAAAATCACAGATCGGACCCAGGTTTTAACCTCGGCTGGCCAAACCGTCGGAACTCCCTCCTATATGTCTCCCGAACAGGCACGCGATGCCTCATCTGCAACTGAGCAGAGTGACATTTACGCGTTAGGCGCTACCCTCTACGCAGTCCTATGCGGTCGACCACCTTTTTGTGCAGCCAGCACAGCGGAAACACTCCGGCAGTTGGCCGAGGAGGATCCCATACCACCTCGGATGTTGAATCTTGAAGTCGATCGCGATTTGCAAACCATCTGCATGAAGTGTCTACAAAAGAATCCCTACTCTCGCTATGAATCGGCAGGCGATTTTGCCGATGACCTCAGTTGCTATCTTGAGGGCAAAAAGATCCGGGCACGACCTACAGGTATATTCTCTGACATCTGGAAACAGTGGCGGCGCGATCCACGACCTATGACAACGACTGCTATTCTTTTGATCCTTGTCATGATCGCTGTTGCCCTAGGTGCCATAAGCTACTCACAATCATTGGCCGTTCGATGGAATTCTACAAAGAGGCTACAAGAAGCGCAACGCACTGTCGATACTCTGGTGGAAGATCTATACGATGCGCAACAGAGACAAGCTATCGTACAACCAACAAATCATCAGGCAGTTCTTAACAAGCTGTTGACCTACTATCAAAATATAATTAGCAAGTCCGCTTTTGATTCGCGAAGACAAGAAGACTTGGCTGCAGCTTACTATCAAAAAGGCCGCATTGAAGCGGCGATTGGAAATCTGCCCGCAGCATTGATCTCCTTGCAAGCTGCCACAGAACACCAGAAAAACCGTCTTCAGAAAAAGGCGCCTGACCCTGAATTAAGCTACGAACTGAGCAAATCTCTGGAAGCCGTTGGCCGTATATGCAGCCTATCAGGCAAAATGAAAAAATCCATCGCTGCCCATCGGGAAGCAGCCGCATTGCGACAGATGCTGGCTTCACGTTCTCCTAGTAATCCCCTGTATCAACGACAATATGCCGTTAGCATGGTAAACATTGGTGTTGTGGAGCGTGACCGTCAGCATTTCAATTCAGCTCGAGAGCATTTCTTAAAATCAGAAACCGAATATCTAAATCTGCTTGAGAAGCAGCCAATAGATTCCGATGTTCACAGCGAGTTAGGAACCTGTTATTACAATCT
>JAUWIQ010000061.1 GCA_030605285.1 Planctomycetota bacterium | reverse complement strand
GACTTCGTAAAACTCATGGCGGCGCGCGAGGCACCCCGATTCTGATAGCTTTCAAAGAGGGAATTAGGCATCAGGTCATACAAGGAAACCCAGTATTTTTCCGTTGCAGACACTTCATAGAGGATGGCCACATCAAAGTCGTTGGAAATCCGCATGTCGGCATAGCCGAGAAAATCGCCCGCCGAAACGGTGGCCGTAAGATAGGAGCTATCATCGGGCTGGTGGGCTGGCCAAAGCGCCGCGGGCCAGTCATTCAGAATCTGCGGGTAGTCGTGATCCAAGTTCAGATGGAACAGCACGGCGATATAGTCCGAGTCATCCGCCGAGGTAAGTTCAATCCGCTTGTTTATTTTTGTGGCATCGTCGGGATGGACCTCTTCCGTGACGCGGGTCATGGTGCCATCAAACGGTGCGAATACCGGGACCGTGAGCTGGTCCCCCTTATAGGCAAGATACGGCACATAATAATGCTTCATGCTGCTATCAGGTTCGGTGGAATCTGTGGCGCCAAAATATTCCCCCGCGTAGGCGAAGCTGGGATCGTAGGAGAAGTCATGACCGGCACCCGAACGAAACTTTGAGAGCTCGTAAATCATGTCGGGGTTGGTAATATGCGCCTCGACCAACTGAGGATGGATCGTGGTCGCCCATAGACAGGGGGCATTGAGCAGTAGAAGAATAGCGGCCAGGGTGAGGCCGCAGGTGACTCGGGCGAGAGAACCAGGATACATCGACGAATCTGTCTGCTTGTCGTGGAGAGATAATGTGGAGTGCTGCCGATATACCACAGATTCGGTGGTTGAGGCCAGTCGAGATTCAATCATTGCAGTTTAGAATTGCCCTGCCCTTTCCCAAAATGGTTGCGCGCACGCGACAAGCAATGAGGGGTTCAATTGAATCGGTATTCTCAGGAGCGGCCAAAGTGCGGATTTGTTGTCCGCCCTGCCGCGGTCTGAATTCCGTTGCGCTGCCGCCAGTCACCCGATGTGATCTCGGGCCAATCGACCAAGCGGGTTTTTCTGAACAACCAGCACTCCACCTGGCGACCATCCCTGAGTTGAATGGGTGTGCGGAAGAAATGGGAGGGATGCCCCTCGAACCGGTCGAGACATGAGCGATGATTTGGAGAGACATGATAAAGCTCCCCTACAACCTCTGTGCATCCAGAATGGACTAAAAGTGGCCACGGGCCCGAGTCGTAGAGTGTATATTCTGCGAGGGTGTTCCCGGTACCGTGAAATGAGGCCCCAGCCATCAGTTGATGATTCTGCTGACCGGACATCAGGCTGCCGTAAACAAACACCAGCGGGGGATCTGAATTGCCTTGCGTACGCACTGTATGCCTCTTGAAATCTAAACCGCTCGAAAAGTCGGCGATTCCATGGAGTGAGGTAATCTGCCGAAATCACTGGCCGACGGTCGCCTCCAGGCAGGCCGCCTAGGGTGTGCGTCAAAAGGAGTTTTCGACGCCAAAGTATCCTCATTGAAACCCTGATGTTTCTGGATGGCAAGCGGAAAAAATGCGAATGTTTCGCAAATGGTGATGCGACAGCGCCGTAGAGGCGTGTGGCGATTCTCTGAGAGGCCGTTTCTAGATACCCGAGTCGCGGGGTGCTGGGGGCATATCTGGCGAACCCTCGTTAGCCGCTAGCTGGGAAAATGATGACCGCATCTGCGGATCTATATTATTTTACAACTCGGGGGGCGTTTTCAGCTTTGCGGTTTTTGAAAACGGCGAGGAGGCTATCTTCTCGCAGGCGAGCTTTTTGGCAAGATCCTGAAGATCATTGCCAAATTCGCGAGGAGTCTGATATCGGTCGTCGGGATTCTTCGCCATCGATTTATTGATAATGGGGTTCAGTTCAACAGGAATCGATGGGAATTTTCTCTGCAGGGTTTCAGGCTGTCTTGTCATGATTGAGGTCACAAACTCAGCAAAACTAGCCTCATTGAACGGATGTGTTCCGGTTACCATATGATAAAGCGTTGCACCGAGGGAATAGATATCGCTGCGGTGATCGGCATGTAATGCATCATCGAGTTGTTCGGGAGGCATATACGCTAGGGTGCCGACCGCCTCGCCCGGTTCCGTTAAGGTGGGGCTCGCGCCATAAGCACAGCGTTTGGCGAGGCCAAAATCCACGAGCTTTGCTTTCCCCGAACGGGTCATCATGATATTTTTGGGCTTGATGTCTCGGTGAATGATGGACCGCTCATAGGCATATTGTAGGGCATCGGTGAGTTGAATCGTGATCTGCAGGGCCGAGTTCATCGTAATGCGATCATACCGATTGATAATGGCGCCGACTTCCTTGCCGGCAATATGCTCCATCGCAATAAAATAGACCCCTTCCGAATTGCCCAATTCGTGGATCCGCATGATGTTGGGGTGGACGATCTCCTGGCAAATGCGGGCAGCTCTCATAAATCGCTTAATGCCGTTGGGACTGGATGCATAAATCGGGTCCACGACTTTGAGTGCCACGACGCGACCGCTCGGTTTATTTCGGGCGCGAAAGACCGTGCCCACCGCCCCCGAACCAATCTTGTAGTCGATGCGGTAGCCAGTGACCATATCGTGGTTCCAGTCGATCCCGCCCGTGTGATTTTGCGATTGGGGATTGTCTTTTTCCCAACCGCTATCAATTTTCAGTCCATTTCGGGTGATTCCCTCTGCGATGAGGTCAATGCCCTCCCCTCTATTTTGGCGCTGCTCAGTGGGGCGGGCCTTTTTTATTTCAAAAAGTGTCTTCCCGATGGTAATTCGATCGCCGTCTGTTAGGGCGGTTGGACTGGAAATTCGAGTTCCGTTGACGTACGTGCCATTCCAGCTCTTAAGATCGAAAACCGAGAGGCCCTGTTTTAAATTGGCAATCTCACAGTGGTGACGTGAGATCATAGGGTCCTGAAACTGAATACTCGAATCCCTGGAGCGGCCAAATAAAATTTGCTGGTTATCAGAAACCAGCACGGTTCGTCCCACGCAGTTCCCGCGGACAAAACAGAGGTCAAATTGCACGGTTATACTCCATCGAGTAATTACGGGTGTTACCCCTATAGTCAATTGATGATGCTGGAATTCCGCCAAATCCAGACACGGCACGTGGCCACAAAAAATGCCTTGCGGCAAACAACGAAAAATCGTTTCAGAGGAGTATAGTCGTGCTGGGAAGCGAACGCGAAATCTTCCCTTATCGAACACTCGAGTGAGTGCATTTTAAAAACGTCCCAGCTACTAAGTTAATTGCCATCTTGGCGGCGGGGCGGCCAACTATTTATAAATAATTTCATATTTTCCTTAAATCCATATAAACAGGCTGGTTATGCCGGACCACTAGCAGTCGCATGTTGCCGTCGGCGGGCCCGGCGGAGGGGCGAATTGGAGCATCTTGCTCAAGCCGAATGGAGGCCGCGGCGGGTTCCGGGCGTTCCCTAGGCGTCAGATTCCTTATCCTGTTCCGCCAGCTCTAGGAGGGATGCCGTGTCAGCCTCTGGCAGTCGCTCCACATCACGAAGTTTACGTTCCATGACTCGGGTACGGACGCCCGTGTCTTCAATCGTATTTTGTGCTCTGCCAAGCTCCTTCTTCAACTTGTCGAGAACGCCACCGAATTTAGCAAATTCGGTTTTTACGGCACCCAGAATCTCCCAAACCTCACTCGATCGCTTTTCGATTGCTAGGGTGTGGAAACCCATCCGAAGGGCATTCAGAATAGCCGAGAGTGTCGTAGGTCCAGCCAGCGTGATTCGTAGTTTTTGGGTGCCATCGACGATCTTCTGTCGGCGAAGGGCTTCTGCATAAAGACCCTCGGTAGGTAAAAACATGATCGCGAAATGGGTGGTATGAGGAGGCGCGATATACTTGGATTTAATATCTTCTGCAAAGCTGAGAATGGACTTTTCTAGTGCTTTGGAGGCCTTCTCGCAGGCCTCGCGATCACCACGATCCTGCGCCTCCTGGAGTCGGATATAATCCTCCTGAGGAAATTTCGCATCGATCGGCAGCCAGATTTGATCCTGATTTTCGCTCCCGGGAAGTCGAATCGCAAATTCCACAATCTCGTTGGAATCGGGTATGGGTTTAATATTGGCAGCATACTGTTCCGGGACCATGACGTCTTCGAGTATTGATTGCAACTGAACTTCACCCCAAGTGCCACGGGATTTTACGTTGGTCAGAACCTTCTTGAAATCTCCGACATCGGCCGCAAGTTGCTTCATCTCTCCTAGGCCACGCTGCACCGTCTCGAGGCGTTCGCTCACCTGCTTGAATGCTTCACCGAGTCGCTTTTCAAGAGTTCCCTGAAGTTTTTCGTCCACCGTGCCGCGAATCGATTCGAGTGCCTTGGTGTTGTCCTCTTGCAATTGAGAAAGTTTCTTCTCAACCGCATCGCGTATTCTTTCAAGTTTCTGGTCATTGGCGGTCGTCATTTGGGCGAAACGGCTGAACAGGGTGTCGCCGATCGCTTTGACCGCTTCGCCGAGTTCTTTGCGGCCCTCGCGTGGGACAGTGAGCAGTTCTGTGCGGCCCTCGCGTGTGTCAGTGAGCAGTTCTGTGCGGGTTTTGCCAATCTGGTCTAGTACGTTTCGTTCGGTTCGCTCATGAGATCGCTCCACCGCGTCGAATCGTTGTCCTGTGACAGTAGGATCGTTCGCGGCAATACTTTTCCGGGCGCCCCACTGCAGCGTCAGAACTACAACCAAGAGGCACAACGCGATTAGCAGTAATGTTTCGACCATATTTCGATATCCAGGCAGCAGCAGAAAATAGGCCTTGGGAATTCCGCATCATACGCTCGCCAGAGGTATTTGCCAGCGGGCAGCGTGGGGGCGGTCCAGTCGAGACTGGTTTTTCCTGGATCGGACTGCCCTCTGTTTGCGGCAGGAACTGGTGGGGCACTCCTGCCCTTAGCGTAAAAAACTCACTTGAATGCTTGAGAAGCATCCCCGTGTCGGGCAGTCGCTACCACGGGTTTACCCAATCTCCCCAATGATCGCGATATTTCCGGTATCCATCGTCCTCGTCAACCCGCTGCTCAATCCAGGACTTCGTTTCCTCAACGATTTCCTGTTCCTGTTCCAAGCTGATCTCCCCCGTTAGCAAACGGGAGCGGAGAAAAACAAAGTAAGTGTCGAGTACATCACATCGGCAATAGGAATTGATTTCTGCTAGCTTTCCTTGGTCGTAAAGCCTCTGCACATCCGCACCCCGGAGATCCATTTTTCCCGGTTTTCCCAAAATTTTCGCCGCCAGATTGAGGCCGCCATGAAAGAGGGTCGCACCGAAATTTGTAAGCATGTCATGAAGATCAATATGGGCTCCGGAGTTGTAACGATAACGAGGATGATCGTGCAGTTTTCCACCGGGTACAAGCCATTTGCTAATGTTCACTCCATAGCGGTATGCCGCGATCTCCATGACCGGAAGATCGAAACCACGGCCGTTAAAGGTCACAAAGGCGGGGCACACGTGCGTCTTCCAGCCCTGCCAGAATTGCCGCGTGAGGACATGCGGTCGAGATTGCGCTTCGTCGAGGGCAACGATATCCAGAAGATGAAAATCGCGAGTCAGTTTGGCGACCACGATGGAAATGGGGACATGATAGGTGGGGGGAATAAAGTCGCTTCCAATGGACGCCAAACGCTCTTTGGCAAACCGCTCGCGTGCCTTTTTAGCTGAGATCTTCTCCCCCGGGTAATTGACCTTCGCTACGAGCTCTCCATCGACAACGGTTTCAATATCAAAAAGAAGGTATCTTACTTTTTCGTTCGGATCTCCCATCGAATATTAAACTCGTGCTCTTTGCCTAAAGGTCCCTGAGGGAAGTTCAGGCGGCATGGAATCGTTGCCGTCGAGGCAGGCTCGTAGTGCGGTAATATAAAAACGGTCTGTATCCGGCATTCGGCGGCTCCGGTATGCTGCGATCGAATTTGCGATATCGGCACACCCGGAAAGTAGGGATTCAGATTTTTTGTTTCGCCTTCTTCTTTACAGGCTCGCCCGAAGGCTTGCTGCGGAGGATGGTCCAGATTTTCCTTAATAGTTGTACATAATGTGGATTCTCGAAACCGCGCTTTCTTTCGGCCTCGGTCTTGAAGCTGTCGTAATCAATTTCCTGATTCAGGGTCATCATCACCTGAGACCAGATCGATTTGGATATCAATATTTGATATGCGTAATCGCCACCTTCGATTTCATGAATATCGCATCCGCCAATCAGGTCGGGCAAATGCGATTGCAGATTTTCCAGATACACTCGGTCCCGCGTACGCACGTTGATCAGCTGGGGATCCACAGGCTCCTGGGGCCCTCCGCTTCCCTGGCGGGCACAGACACAACTGTAAAATCCCCATCGAGTAAAAATCCACATCGCAAGGTCTCCATGAATATTTCTTGTTCGAGTGGGGCCAATTGTAGCATGTTCGAGCTGGAGTGCATGGACTTGGCGAGCCGCAAAATCGCATCCTGACGCGATGGGGCCAGGACCGCCGAGCTCAGACTTGTCAGTTCGCCACAGGGTGCAGCTTTAGTGGGCATTTAGATTCCAGCTTGCGCCAGGTGACTCCATAAGCGGCCCCAATAGATTAGACTGGCACGAAAATACGAACTCTGATGCGGGAGGCCCTCTATGCACGTTTTAATCATTGATGACGAATTTCATGAGGCTACGGTCGCTGGTGACTCGCTTCGTGCTCTGGTGGCAGCTCTGGCAAAACTAGAGCTTGCCACCGTCTCTGCAAATACTTATGAAGATGGATGGCAACGATTCCTTTCAGATCCCGATGTCGGCTGTGTGCTGGTTGATTGGGACATGACCCAAAAAAGGGAGGATGGCCAGCATCTTGTCCAACTGTTGGTCCATGGCATCCGTCGCCGCAATCACTCGGTACCGATTTTATTAGCCACGGATCGGCTCGATGTGGAGGGCATCCCCGGGCGCATCCTTAACTCGATCGATGGATATCTCTGGACTTGCGAGGATACGCCCGATTTTATGGCGGGCCGCATTCAGCGCAATATTCTCAGCTATCAGGAACGCTTGCTGCCCCCTTTCTTCAAGGCACTCCAGAATTACGCCCATGAGTACCGCTACGCTTGGCACACCCCGGGGCATATGGGCGGTGTGGCCTTTCTGCGAAGCCCCGCGGGGAGACTGTTTTACGATTTTTTTGGCGAGAATGTTTTTCGAGCGGATTTGTCGATTTCCGTACCGGAACTCGGTTCCCTCAACGAGCATAGTGGAGTGGTTGGGCAGGCAGAGCGAAACGCAGCCAAGGCATTCGATGCCGACCGTACTTATTTCGTCCTCAACGGCACTTCGACCGCCAACAAGATCGTGTGGCAGGGTAGGGTCTGTGCCGGCGAGGTCGTCCTGGTGGACCGCAATTGTCACAAGTCGCTGCAACAAGTCATTGAGATGATCGGCGCGGTGCCAATTTATCTGGTACCGACCCGCAATCGGCATGGCATCATTGGGCCGGTTCCGGCGGAACAGTTCAGCGCCAAATCGATACGTGCGAAAATGCGCGCTAGTCCGTTGATTGATGGAGACGGACCAGAAAAGCTGGCGATGACGGTGCTGACCAATTCCACGTACGATGGCCTCTGTTATGATGCCCCTTTTGTGGAAAAGGCACTCTGCGGACTAACCACGAATCTGCACTTCGACGAGGCCTGGTATGCCTACGCGCATTTCCATGAAGTGTATGCTGGCCGTTACGGAATGCACAGCACCGAGGGGGGCGATGAGGCCCCGGTTATCTTTGCGACTCAATCGACGCACAAGCTCCTGGCAGCCCTTTCGCAGTCCTCGATGCTTCATGTCAGGGATCGGCACGTTCCAAAAGATCGTCATGTCGATCATGACCGGTTTAATGAAGCGTTCATGGCTCATACTTCCACCTCCCCCCAGTACAGCCTGATTGCGTCGCTCGATGTGGCAGCACGCATGATGCAACATGGACAGGGTCGCAATTTAATGCAGGACGCGATTGAAGAGGCGGTTACGTTTCGCCGCAAGATGAGCGAACTCCGATCCGCCGTCTCCGGCCCTACGGCCGATTGGTGGTTCGATATTTTTCAGCCCCCGGGTATCGAAGCGCGAAGCATGCGACATACAACCGCACCGCTTTCGACTCCCGAACCGGAGGGTGACGATGTGACGAGCGACACTTCATTCTGGCTCCTCGCCCCTGAGGCCAGTTGGCACGGCTATGAAGCGTTGCAGGATGGGTTTGTGATGCTCGATCCGATCAAAGTCACGATTATGACTCCAGGGCTCGATGTTGCGGGCTCTTGGCAGGAGTGGGGAATCCCCGCTGCGCTGGTTTCCTTATTTTTACAAAGCAAAGGGATTGTCGTCGAGAAAACCGGAAATTATGCGTTACTGGTGCTTTTTTCACTCGGTATCAGTCGGGGAAAATCAGGTACCCTTCTCTCCGAATTGTTCCAGCTCAAAGGACACTACGATCGCGATGAAGCCCTGGAAGACTTCCTTCCGGAATTGGTGGAACTCTATCCCGAACGGTATCAGTCCATGAGTTCTCAGCAACTTGCAGCGGAAATGCACGATTTCTTTCGCGGGCATGATGCGGCTGCTGTTTCAGCGGATGTTTATGGCACCCTGCCAGATCAGGTAACCACT
>JAUWIQ010000027.1 GCA_030605285.1 Planctomycetota bacterium | reverse complement strand
TGGCAACGTGGGCACGAGCATGGACGCATCTGGCGGATACGACGCAACACGCCGGAACGATCCCAGGCAACCCAAGTAAGCCTGAGCGAGGAATCGACACAAAATCTGGTCCAAACACTCTGGCATGAAAACAGCTGGTGGCGCGATACCGCCCAACGACTCCTGATCGAGCGCAACGATTCAGCAGCCATTCCAGTCCTGCGCCGGGCAATCGCTGCGGGGGGCCGACCCGAGGGTCAACTACACGCGATGTGGACTCTGCACGGCCTTGGCGGTCTGGATGTCGAAACACTGCTGCTGCTGCTGGGCAGCGACCATCCCCAGCTGCGGCGAGGGGCAGTGCGACTGGCGGCCCCTTTGCTGGCAGAGGAGCGTCAAATAAACAGAGCGTTGCAAAAACTGGTTGCCGATCCCGACCCGGCCGTCCGCTTCGAATTGGCGCTCGCCCTCACTGCAAACGCAAACGACCAGTTCCACGACTTGCTCACAGAAATGGCCGCCAGCGACTACCATGATCCGTGGATTTCCCGGGCTCTGCTGCGGAGTGACCGCGTCCTGCCACTGCTAAGGCAACTCGCGACCAAGTCTGCTTGGCAAGGGAAGCTTACCACCGCGCAGCGGGAGTTTCTTCTGCAGGCCGGAGAAAGTCTGGGACGGCAGGCGAACCCAGAGTCCTTGGTGAGGTTGCTTGATTTTCTTGCTGACGCACGAGAGCATGTCGACAACCAGGAGAGTTTTGAGATCGTACTTCTCGCAGGAATCGCCCAGGCATTCGCCAAGCGTGGGCTCTCGCTGAAATCTTGGATCGGCAATTACAAGTTGGCAATCCGCCAATCTTTTGCTGCGGCGATTCGAGAAGCGGCTCAAACAATCGGTCAGGCGTCGTGGTCGCTACCGCTGCAGGTGGCAACAATCCAACTACTGGCCAGCGGTCCAGCGGATCTGGTCGCCCAGCCGCTGGAAAAAGTGCTTCGGCTCACACAGCGCGAACCGGTCCGTGAGGCGGCCGCCAGGGCACTTGCCGATTTAGATGCTCTGGATGCCAGTCGCAGGCTGTATACAGATTGGCCTCGCTTGCCAACTTCACTGCGACGGCAAATCCTCCTGGTTGCCGCAAGGTCTCCCGCCAGTCGCAGTGCCCTCCTGGAGGCACTCAGGCAGGGAACGGTCCTGCCAATGGAGTTGCCAATCACGGTTGAAAAAGAACTTCGCGATACCGGCAGTGCCGTCCAGCGGCAACAGTTCGTGGCAATTTTGGGCGGACAGCAACAGACCGATCGCAACAAAACCGTCGCCGATTTTCTGGATGTGGCCGACATGACGGGGGACGTGACCCGCGGTGCGGCACATTTTAAACAGCATTGTCTGGCCTGCCATACCCTCTTATCAACCGGAAAGCAGGTCGGCCCCGACTTATCCGGCGCCGGCCGCCGTTCCAAGAAAGAGTTATTGGTGGACATACTCAATCCAAGTGGACAGGTTTCTCCTGACTACTTGGCTTACACGGCAACGACTCACACCGGGAAGGTACTGACTGGATTGATCGTCGCTGAAACGGACTCGTCGCTTACGCTCCATGGCGCGGATGGCAAAAGCGTGACCCTGGCCCATCGTGAGATTGAAGAATTACACCCTACGCGAAGATCGCTGATGCCGGATGGCATTGAAGAAAAACTCGGTCGGCAAGGGCTCGCCGACTTGATCGCGTTTCTAAGAAATCCCCATCGCGCACTACTGGAATAACTGCGGAAACCTCCGCCGGGAGGCCACCCTTGGTTTGAACGCAACCGAAAGGTTAGAATGGGGCCCTCGTAGGGTTTGGCGGCCGAACCATCTAAGATCCCGGAAGCAATAGCAATGCCCAAATTCGTCATTGAGCGCGAGATTCCCAAGGCGGGAAAACTTTCTGCGGAGGAGTTGACAGCCATTTCCCAAAAATCGTGTGGTGTCTTGCGCGAACTGGGGCCCCAGATCCAATGGGTGGAAAGCTACGTGACGGGCGACAAAATCTACTGCATTTATATCGCCGACGACGAGACTGCAATTAAGGAACACGCAGCATTGGGTGGCTTTCCTGCAAATTCCATTGCCCGGATTTCAGCAACGATTGATCCGACGACTGCCGAAGAGGGTAGCGACTGACACAATCTGCCTCGAGACTTCTGCCTCGAGACCTCTGCCTCGAGACCACAGCATGTTTTCGCGGGCACGGACAGCCCGCTCGAAGAACGCAGAAGACATCGTCCTACGAGCCAACTCAGGCCGTTTTTAAATCCCGAAAAATCCCTGCAATCCCTTCGCGAATCTGCACTTCTACCTCAGGTTTACAGGGCAGGCGATGCTTGTAAAAGAAAGCAGCTCCCTGCGGACTTGCCTCGTAACCGCCCCGCGGGCCCATGCGATAGGCGTCGGCGGTCGCCAGATAGCTTTCACAGCCCCCGGTATAACCGAGTACCAGGGTGTGTCGGAAAGGCGAGATTTTATCCGCGTGCAACTGGTAGGCAGCGAACGGTTCGTGGGCCATACCTAGGATGCAGAGATCGTCTCCCAAGGCAAACCCCTGCATCGGCAGACGCAAAAATTGAGGAGTTCCTGATTTGGCTATTTCCAGCAAGGTTCTGCAGGGCAAATGATGGGGCCGCTCGGCGATCATTTTTTCGCATTCGGCGACCGAAGGCGACGGTTGCAGTGGCAATGAAAGTTCACGGTTTGCGACCCGCAGGCGACCTTGGACGAAGTCCGGTTCCTTCTGCAAGGCCCGGATGACCGCATGTCCCAAATCGCGACCAGCGCCTCGTGCTGCCTCAATCCCAGAACGGAGCGGAAAGCCGTTGATATCTCCACAGCATCCCTGGGCAAACATGGGAATGCCGTTCTTTAGTGATTTCCCCTCTTGCGGTCGATAGTTCATCGCGCCGCGAATGTGGCCGTTGGCAAATCCGGGGTAGTCGGCACTGATCTGGCGACTCGCTCCATGGACAATGACCGGATGGGCCGCATAGGAATAGAGAACGCCTATCGGGTAATCGGTTCCAACTGTCTTGAGATAGACCGCATCAGTCCAGGGGATCTGATCTCCATCCGGGTTCGGCCCCATAGTCATTCCGTGCGCCGCTTCAATCCTTCGATTGAACGATATTTGTGTCGGCTCCCGCCGACAGCGGACGGTGGCCGGTACCATCTGCTTAGCGGCTTTTTCCACGACATCGGCAAACTGAACCGGTAGCGTCTTATGCCACGGCTTATCCTTCTTTTTTTCCCAGCTCTCGCTCCAAGGAATGGTCAAGGGCGCACTGTGATTGTGGCTGCAGTTGATCATAATCTGCGGTTTGGGGATGCCGGTCCTCTGATGGATCGCATCCACAATCTGATCGTTGTACTCGAAGTCAAAACCGAGCAAATCGTTGGTCACAATTGCCAGTTTGGTCTCTCCGTCCGAGAGAACCAGGGCACGAATGTAAAGCGGATCGTGAACCCCTTCACTCTTCTGCATGGGGCCGATCAGAAACGTCCCCTCCGCCGGTAAATCGGCGATCACTTCGGCCGCCCCCGCCAACAGCCCGGGAGCCTGCTGCTCGTGAGCGTTCGCAATCCGACTACTTAATGCGGAGGCTGCAGCGGCGCCTGTTGCCGCAATTTTATGGAACGTCCGCCGCGACACCTGCGAATCCTGCATCGACCACTCCTTTCGAAATCCCTCACCCGCTGCTTTCAATCCCCGACTGGGAAACAGTCTATCACCAAACGCCCGAGAAGCTTGGAGACGGCACCAGAGGGCGGGCCGATCATGAGGAGACAACGCCCTACCGTAAAGAGGAGCAAATAAAAGACTTACTGCAAAACCAACCGGACGGCCCAACGTCGAAAAAAGGGATCAAAAAATTAGTCGGGGCGATAGGATTCGAACCTACGACCCCCTGCTCCCAAAGCAGGTGCGCTAGCCAGACTGCGCCACGCCCCGAATCATCATTGGACCTCGCATGGGCAAGACCCTTTATGGAGGCCCAATCCTATCGCCACGAAATGCAAAATTCAATGATCGTCGCAGGGAGCGCTAGTGTTTATCTGTACACTCCCTGCCACGTTGGCTCAACCTGCCTTGGAGGACAAACCGTCAGGACGACACAATTCGGCATGGAGACGATTGAATTCGTCGAGGCTGGTGAAATGGATATTGATGGTACCACGGCCCTTGGCAGCCTGTCGGATATCGACGGCGGTGCCGAGTGCAACCCGCAATTGTTGTTCGAGCGATGCCAGATGCTGACTCCTCGAAGTCGACCGCGTGCCGGACTTTTTCCCCTCCACCACACGGAGCGGTCCATCCGCATCACGGATCATTTCGGCAATCAATCGTTCGGTGGCCCGGACACTCAATTGCTCCTTGTGGATCCGCTCCGCTAAGGCAACCTGTTCTTGTTCCTCACCCAATGGCAGCAAGGCCCGCCCGTGACCGGCCGAAAGGGATCCCGTGCGAATCAACTTCTGTACGGCAACCGGCAACTCCAGCAAACGAATCAAATTAGCGACCGTAGAGCGATCAATCGAGAGCCGCTGCGCCAATTCCTCCTGCGAAGTACCAAAACGATCGAGATACTGACGGAACGATACCGCTTTCTCCAAGGGGCCCAGGTCCTTGCGCTGCAGGTTCTCCACGATCGTCATTTCTGCGACCTGCTGGTCGTCCGCCTGGCGAACCATCGCCGGGACCTCCGACCAACCCGCCTGGATCGCAGCCCGCCAGCGTCGTTCCCCCGAGATCAGCTGAAAGCGGTCCCCGTCACGCCGTACTACAATCGGCTGTAAAAGCCCGTGATCTCCCAAACTTTCGGCGAGCGATGTTATCTCGTCCTCGTCGAATTCGGTGCGTGGCTGGTAGGGATTGGGGTCGACTTCGTAGACGTTCAGTTGGATGAGGTCCTGATTTTTCGCCTCCGCGGACGGCGTGGATGGAGGGGGCTGAACCTTCCCGGGAAGATCCTCCGCAGGGCCACTAGGCTGGCCCAACAAGGCCTCCAGGCCGCGGCCCAGCCTTCGTTCTGCCGGCTTTTTTTCTGGGTTTGTCATCGCGCCGCACCTCCTTGTACGTTTTCAACTCGGCGGCGTCCAAGCCGCCTGCTGGCGAACCACGCTGCTAAGGAATTCCACCCCCGAACTGGGTGGAAATTCGGCCCGAAAGGCCTTGGGGGCCTAACCGTGGCGGGGGATTCTAGCAGAGTCGCGAGTCGCGAGTCGATACCAGACCGCAACCAGACCCCGGCCCGTGGTGCCCGCAGTGAAACCACGAGATCCCAGGCTCAGCCGGTCCGGGCTGGACTGGCCGAGCTCATCGAAAATGGGCGAAAGCAATCGTCGAAGCACCCCAGAAATACCAATTCGACGTATCCAACCCGTTTCACGTGAAACACCCATCTTACCAAGCACACGCTGGCCGTTACCTGTGCAAGTGAATCACCAGTCCGGCAAGTAGCTTGGGATAAAAGTAGGTGCTCTTGGCGGGCATCCGCTCACCATGTTCGCTGATCTGCCGAATATGGGTGAGCGTCGCGGGCATCACCAGGGCCGCCAGACGATAGGGCTCGCTCACTTCACCCGCACCGCCCGGCTCACTATTTTCATCGAGCCCTTGGACCAACTTGGAAACCGTGTGGACGTAACCCGGTTTGGGGTGTCCCGCAGCATCGAGCAGATCGTCCACAATGAGTCGGTGGAGGATACTTACCCCCAGACCTCGCCAATCCGCACTATGATCAGGAACCAGTTCCGCCATCCGTTCACGACCTCTTGCGGAAATGCGTGCCACGGTCCATCTCTGGTCCTTGGTGGTGAATAATCCGATCGTTCCCTGCTCATTTTCGGTTTCGATCTCCTCCCAGACCGTCTCCGCCAAATCGCTCCCCTCGCCCGCGATCCGCGTGGAAAAGCAATCGCCGAGCCGCTCTACCAGCTCCTCCGCAGTCAGATCGGGAAGCCCCCGCAGGAGCCGATGTGTCGGCTGGACGATCAAGCCCGGGTCGTTCATGCCGACACACATCATCAGGACCCCATTGGCAGGATCCGCGGGTTTCAAGTCCCCTTTGGTGGCCAGTTCGTCTCGATAGTTACAGGCGGTTTCGTAACGATGGTGGCCATCGGCGATAAACAGCGGCTTGGGCCCCATCTTCGCCGTCAAGCGACTGAGCACGGTTACATCGGTAACCGGCCAGATCCTGTGGACGACGCCCAATTCGTCAGTCGCCTCCAGGGGGGTCACGCCGGAAATGGCCTCTTCCAGAATGTCCTGAACCTCAGAGTCCGGATCCGGATAAAGACCAAAGATCTGACTCAGATTAGCCTGACAGGCCCGCGTCAGTTTCAGGCGGTCCGCCTTGGGACCGGACATCGTTTCTTCATGGGGATAAATATTGCCCTCACCAAAACGTTCGAGCCCACAGCGGGCCATAAATCCACGCCGGAGACAGGAATTCCCCTCGATCTCAAAAAGTTGATGATAGACATAAACAGCCGGATCGGGCTCTTGAAAAAGAACTCCTTCCTGCTGCCAATTGCGGAGAAACCGTGCCGCGCGGCTGTAACAATTCTGCTGCTCATCATCCCCCGGTTCACTGCGGTTGAGAATAAGACGCACCACGTTCGCCGGGTGTTTTTCGTAAAGACCCTCCTGCATCGCAGGGTCGATCACGTCGTAGGGAGGGGCAATCACATCGCAGAGTGCACCGACGTGCCCGAGGTCGTAACGTAATCCGGGGAAGGCTTCAATTCTTGGCATGATTGTTTGTCTGCAAAGGGATACAAGAGAAGGCAATAACGCCTCGTTCCATAATCCGCTGAGCCGACATCCGCTCAGCATCTCGGGTCAACCAAAAGAAACGAGGCTTCGGGTTGTTATCCCGAAGCCTCGTTTTATTGTCAAACCCCCGGCAGAGAGAATCCTCGCAGGAACCTAGGCCCTGGACCCCACTCTCAACATCGCATCAGTAGCGATAATATTCCGGTTTAAAAGGGCCTTCCACAGGTACGTTGATGTATTCTGCCTGCTCCGCAGTCAGCTTCGTCAGCTTGACACCCAATTGGTCCAAATGCAGGCGAGCGACCTCTTCATCAAGCTTTTTCGGCAGCACGTGAATACCGATCTCATATTGATCGGTTTCATTCCAGAGTGCCAACTGCGCGAGGACCTGATTGGTGAATGAATTGGACATCACAAAAGATGGGTGGCCCGTTGCACAGCCAAGATTCACCAGACGTCCTTGCGCGAGCACAATAATGGAGTGGCCGTCCGCAAACGTGTAACAATCGACCTGTGGCTTGATCTCTACTTTCTGCACATCCTCCTGACCGTTAAGCCACGCGATGTCGATCTCGAGGTCAAAATGGCCAATATTACAGACGCTGGCATCATTTTTCATTGCCTGCATATGGGCTCCCAGGATGATGTCGCGATTACCAGTGGTCGTCACAAAGATATTTCCCTGGGATGCCGCTTCATCCATCGTGGTCACTTCAAACCCTTCCATCGCTGCCTGGAGGGCGTTGATCGGATCGATCTCCGTCACAATCACGCGAGCACCGTACCGCTGCATGGACTGGGAACAACCCTTGCCAACATCACCATAGCCCGCCACCACCACGACCTTGCCTGCGACCATCACATCCGTGGCCCGCTTGATTCCGTCGGCAAGCGATTCACGACAACCGTAGAGATTGTCGAACTTGCTCTTGGTCACTGAGTCATTGACGTTGATTGCCGGAACCTTCAATTCTCCGGCCTGATGCATCTTATAGAGTGCCTTGATGCCGGTCGTTGTTTCTTCAGAGAGCCCTTTAATCTCGGGCAAGTATTGGGGGAACCGCTGGTGGACCATCGCTGTCAGGTCACCACCGTCATCCAGAATCATGTTCAGCGGTTTGCCGGAGGGAAACACCAATGTCTGCTCAATACACCAGTCGAACTCTTCCTCCGTCATCCCCTTCCAGGCAAAAACTGGAATACCGGTCGCAGCGATGGCCACCGCCGCATGATCCTGGGTGGAAAAAATATTGCAACTGCTCCAGGTAACCTCCGCTCCCAATTCCAGCAAGGTTTCGATGAGTACGGCAGTTTGAATGGTCATATGCAGGCAACCGGCAATCCGGGCACCTTGCAGTGGCTTTTGTCCCGCATATTTTTTTCGCAGTGCCATCAGGCCCGGCATCTCGTTCTCGGCCAACCGGATCTCTTTGCGGCCCCAATCGGCCAATTTTTCAAACTCCTGCGGAGAACAATCGACCACCTTGTACGACAACGCATTTGTTTCAACCTGCGACACAGCGGACTCCAATCATGTACGTATGTATACTAAAAGTGGGTAAACGATCTGCAATGCAGACGGGGCCCTGAGGCGGTCCTCTTGGCCAGGGGATGCCGTCATTGATGATACGCTGCCGACAACCCTTTTTTCAAGCCTATTTTTTATTCGCTCCTCTGCCCTTTCGCAGCAGCTCGTTGCCACCGCTCAGCTCGCCTCACCACTTCGAGGCCCAAGCTGCTCTGGTCGCCGTGACAAATTCCTGCACCAGGACCGGGTCTTTCTGACCCGGGCTTTTTTCGACCCCGCTTGCGGTATCGATCGCATCGGGGCGGACTCGATGTATCGCTTCGGCCACATTCTCACAGTTCAGGCCTCCGGCAAGAATTAAGGGCAAATCATTCAACAGCGATCGGTCCGCCCCCAATCGATCCCAATCCGCGACCTCGCCCGTACCCCCATACCGCGTCGGGTGGTAGGCATCAATCAGTACCGCACGCAAGTCGATCTCCGACCCCTGGCAGGCATCGAGGTACTCGCGTATCGGCGCGAGCCCACCGGGTCCCAAACGAAAGGCCCGGATGATCGGGCGACCCCCTAAACTCAAGAGAAACTCGGGGGGCTCGTCGCCATGCAATTGGATAAAATCGAGCGATAGATGGTCGAAAATACGACAGATTTCGTCATCTGTGGCATTTACAAACAGCCCGACGCGCTGCAAGCCGCTGGGGAGAGTCGCCACAATTTCCTCGGCAACGTCAAGCGATATATGGCGGCAACTCTCAGGATAGAAATTGAATCCCACCGCATCGGCACCCGCCACGGCCACGCTCTGGGCATCCGATACGTTTGTCACGCCACAAATCTTGACTCGGAACACTTTGGTTATGCCTCAGTCGCCGGGCGGACTGCTTGAAACCACGGTTTGCTGCCGCGATTATAGCGCTGCAGGGCGCTAAGTCCAAGTGCGCAAACAACGCAAATTATCTCTCTTTTCAGCCCCGAAGTGCTAGCTCTCCGGAGACCGCGTTCGCTCTCAAGTTGTGTCTTGGTCAGGTCGATGTCGAACGATGGAAGATAGCGCTTTCCTGTATGGGATAACCCTCCCTGGACGCTCCATGACTGCCAGCGGTTTGACCACCAAAAAGATTAGGACGGGCACCAACCGTCCCCTGCGGAACCCTTGGTACATTGCCACCACAATCGGACTGGCGGCGTTCCTCCTGGTGGTAACTTTATACCGCTGGAATTCGGACCAGTTTGTCGCTGTGGCTGAACTGACTGCGGTCCCTAACAATCCCCAGGCACCCTGGCTAGATGGGATCGCCCTGCAACAAAAAATTGCCCGCACACTCCCCCTCCAGCAAGTCGCCGTCGACTTGCAGCGAGAGGGTATCCCCGGCACAAATAATCTTGATCTCGCAAGCTTGCGCGATCGGGTTGTTTTCCAGATACAACCCGATTCAACACCCCTCTTCGTCAACTTCTCTCTTTCGTTTACGAGCGAAAACCCAGACACCTCGATCGCTTTCGTGCATCCCCTCGGAAACTTGTTGACTCGACCGCATTCGGCAGCAGAAAATCCGTTAGGAGACCCGGCCGATCGTGGAACCGTCTGGCACATGATCCCCGCGTCGAGCAGCAGACGATGGTATTTTCCAACCTCGCTATCAACGATCCTGCTCGCCACCCTGGTCGGCATCTTGGCGGCCGTCAGTGCGGCATTGGGCTGCGGCCGCACCGCCACCATCGGGACCCTCAAGATGACAAAGAAATTGTTGGCCGTACCAATCGTGGGAACTCTTCCAGAACGCAACCAGCGTGGGTGCCGATTGCAAACCCCGAGTTCGCAATTGCTCCGCGTTTTGCTCTCGACAAGCGAATGGATGTTATGCGGCATGTTGCTTGCCACATTTTTGGCGATCGCACTGGATAAAAATTTCGCCGATCATTTCTCTGCCGAACCGCTCTCCGCATTGGCCGATGGCGTGCGCTATATTGCAGAAATTCCCCGGAGCTAAATGATGTACGAGTCTTTTTTTAGTTTTACCTCTCGGCCCTTTATTGCTGTACCACAAACCAGTCGTTACTTCCCCGCCACAGCAATCGAGGCCGCTCGATGCAAATTGAATCGCTGTATCGAACGGGCCGAGGGCTGTGGTCTAATCATTGGACCGACCGGTTCGGGGAAAACGCTTCTTTGTGAAGTCCTAGCAGAATATTT
>JAUWIQ010000002.1 GCA_030605285.1 Planctomycetota bacterium | reverse complement strand
TGTTTCCGATTAGTCGGCAGCAGTTATTTCAGTACGCCGTGTTAATTCTTGGTGATCTTAATCTCGATTTGATGAGCTACCGTGACATGGAAAATATTGTTGCCTTTGTCAAAGAAAAAGGGGGGGGAGTGCTGATGTTTGCAGGCAATCGCTTTCGCCCCCAGGCGTACGAAGCAACGCCTCTTGCGGAACTCTTGCCTATCGATTTCCGCGCGCAGTCGGGCGTGATCGATCAGGAGCTAGCCGAGGGCTTTCCCATTGCACCGACACCCCTGGGGATGGCGAGCCCGCACATGCAACTTGGTGATACGCGTGCCGAGACAGAGGTGATCTGGAAAAACCTCCCGGAAATCTTCTGGATGACTGTTACCGAAGAACTCAAGCCGGGTGCGCGGGTTTTGGCTGTGCATCCGAGGAGGAAGGGCAGTGGAGGCCAGAAACTCCCGGTCTTCGTGGCCTACTACGTACCCCCCGGCAAAGGACTCTGGCACGCGACGGACGAGACCTCTCGCTGGCGATTTCGTACAGGGGATGCACTCTACGCGAGGTACTGGGGGCAGGCAATTCGCTATCTGAGTCGCACAAAACTGTTGGGCGAGAAAGGGGTCGAAGTTTCAGCCGACAAATTGGAATATCAACGTGGCGAACCGGTGCAACTGCGGGTCCGTTTCTTCGATGAAAGGCTCATCCCCGCTGAGGATAATGGTGTGGCGGTCGTCATTGAGGGTGAAGGCAACCGCTATCGGGTACCCCTGCAGCTGAGTTCGGCCAGTCGGGCGATTTTTGAATCGACTCGGACCAATCTGACCACGGGAAATTACGAAGTGACGGTCGCAAAGCCTGGGCTCGAAAAGACTCCCGCAGCGGTGATGTTTCAGGTCGTTGCACCACCCGGTGAGGCTGCCCGCAAAGAATTGGATCTGCAGCAGCTGCGAATCTCGGCCATGAAATCTCGCGGCCGATTCTACGAGGTCGCGGATAGGGAGGATGTTTTTTCTCAATTGCCACCGGGAAAGCCAGTGCAAGTTGCGTCGTTGCCCCCGTTGCCACTCTGGAACAATTGGCGAATCCTCCTGTTGTTCGTTGGGTTGCTCCTCTGCGAGTGGTTGCTGCGCAAACGGTTTGGCATGCTCTGAATTACGGGCACCCGTGGGCCGCAGATTCCTGAAGAAATACGGTAGCATGCGGTTTGGGTTGTCTTGGTGGCGGAGGAGTATTGGATTTCATCTGCGACGTACCTTCCCGGAAATTCGGGAATGGCTCCCCGCTGTGATTGTGGGAAAGGCGTACGGTTTTGAAAACGGATGTGAAAGGTTTCCATGCGACGCTATTCGAAACCGATTTTGTGTGGCATGTCGGTCATCATCTTTTTGTATTTCGCTTCTGCGGCCTGGGTGACTTGGGAAATGACCCAGCGAAGATTGCCGCAAAGAGTAGAAACCCCACCTCAAATTCGTTGGGGGAAGATCGAGCCGATTTGTTTAGAGACTGTCGATGAGGAGCAGTTCGGTGCCTGGAGGCCCCAGTCGCTTGGGGGAACCCCCCTCGCCGACGAACGAATTCCACCGAAATCTTCTCTTCCACTTCGCTGAATGGAATCGAATCAATGCTCTTAGGAGGAGGTCTCATGCTTGCAGGCCGAGTCGCGATGGAACCAAGGACTCTGCCGTTCTGATCGTTCGGCCGTTCTGATTTACTGAGCTCAGTATTCGGAGATTAATTGCCTAATCCGTGGGGGTTTCCATGGCCCGTGAGCCGGTTCTGCAAGGTGAGGTTCCTGCGGACGATGACCGGGATCTGCGCTCGCAAGCTGAAATTCCCGAGGAGGACGACGACCGGAATCTGCGCCCGCAGCGCATGACCGATATGGTGGGGCAGCGGGAGGTCTACCAGCGTATTGAAATCGCGGTGGATGCCTCCACCAAACGCGCCGAGCCGCTCGGCCATATTCTTTTCGACGGGCCACCTGGCCTCGGTAAGACCACATTTGCCACCTGCATCCCCCGAGATCTCGGGGTCGGTTTTCAGATTGCCAGCGGTGCCGCCTTGGCTGCGCCCAAAGATCTGATTCCGTATTTGACGAATGCCGAAGAGGGTTCGGTATTGTTCATCGATGAGATCCACCGCCTGCCCAAGACGGTCGAGGAATTTCTCTATCCGGCAATGGAAGATTTTCGTGTCGACATTGTGCTTGGTGAGGGGGTCAATGCACGCACGCTCTGTATGAATCTCCAGCCGTTTACATTGATCGGAGCGACAACGCGAACGGGTCTGCTTTCGGCACCGCTGAGGGATCGTTTTCAAATGCGGGAGCATCTTGATTTTTACAGCGTCGAGGAGCTTGCGGAGATTGTCCTGCGGAATGCCGAAAAACTGAGTGTGCGGATCGACGACGAGGCGACCGTGGAGATTGCCAAGCGAAGCCGTGGTACGCCGAGATTGGCAAACAATCGTTTACGATGGGTGCGGGATTATGTCACCAGTAAAGCGGATGGCTGTATCACACTTGCCCTGACTGCCGATGCGCTGGCGATGCAGGGCATCGATGTTGTGGGGCTGGATACCCAGGACCGTAAATATCTGGAGACCATACTGCGGGTTTTCCAGGGCGGTCCGGTGGGCGCTGAGGCGGTTGCCTACACGATGAATGTACCGGTCGATACACTGATCGACGAAATCGAACCCTTCTTGCTCCGCAGCGCGCTAGTGGTTCGTACGCCCCGCGGACGCAAGCTGACCGAAGCCGGTTTTGAGCACCTGGGGGTGGTTCCATCCGAACCGGCTGCAACGGGTGACGAAGTGGAAACGCCACTCTTTGACTAACCCGGAATGCGGACGTTTGTAGGCCGCAGGGAGCAGGGCCCATTGCGTCGTCGTGTCTGGATTTGTTAGTATGTCCGGCTTGGTTACTTGAGGACAAACACAAAGAGGGTCGCCTTGCTGGCCGGTCGTCTTCGTTGCCTTTTTAGGCTGGACAAGTTAGAGGAATCGTGCGATGGCCGTGCCAAAACGCAAACATTCTAATTCACGTACGGGCAAGCGTCGCAGCCATGATGCCAGGCGACCGAGGCAGCTTAGTTACTGCCCTAAGTGCAGTGCGGCGTCGCCCACGCATGTGATCTGCCTCAATTGCGGTTGGTATATGGGCCGCAGCGTGGTTGCGATTGAGGAATAACAGCAAGTTGAGTAAGACGGCATTTCTCTTCCCTGGTCAGGGTGCCCAGACTGTCGGGATGGGCCGACAGGTCTACGAAGCACTGCCTGCTGCACGGAATCTTTTTGATCGTGCCGGTAAGCTGCTTGGCTATGATTTGGCCAAGCTCTGTTTTGAGGGGCCTCAGGAGCAGCTTGACTCAACGGTTGTAAGCCAGCCCGCGCTGTTTGTTACCAACCTCGCCGTATTGGAATCTCTACGGGCCGAGAAGCCGGAGGTCGTGGAATCCTGCTCGGCGACTGCAGGATTGAGTCTTGGCGAATACTCTGCACTTGTGTTTGCTGGAGTTTTCAGTTTTGAAGACGGGCTGCGTGTGGTTCAGGAGCGGGGCGCGGCAATGCAGGATGCGGCCGATGCGACTCCGAGTGGTATGGTCAGCATCTTAGGGCTTGAGCCCGAAGAGGTGTTGCAACTATGTGAGCAGGCAGCGGAAGGTGATATTTTGCAAAGAGCCAATTATCTCTGCCCTGGAAACATTGCCATTTCTGGGAGTCGTGCCGCTTGCGAGCGTGTGGAAAAGCTGGCAATTGAAAAGGGGGCCATGAAGGTCATCCCCTTAAGTGTGGCGGGAGCATTTCACACACCGATCATGGAATCCGCAGTAGAACGGGTAGCGGCCGTGCTCGCCGAGGTGACGGTGCAGGCACCGGAAATACCCGTTGTGATGAATGTTGATGGCAGGATTCACGAGGACCCCGATCAGATTCGGAGGCTCTTGGCACGGCAGGTGGTTGAGCCGGTCCAATGGGAAGGTTCCATGCTCCAGTTATTAGAAATGGGTATGGAAGAGTTTTATGAGGTAGGGCCAGGCCGCGTATTGCGGGGGCTGTTGCGGAGAATCCAAAGAAAAATCACATGCCACACGCTCGGTTAGCAAAATAATCGGCTTGGCAGATAGAAGGACTGTTATGAGCGAAGAGAAAAAATCATTCACGGTGGACCTCAGCGGAAGAGTTGCCCTTGTCACCGGTGCATCGCAGGGGTTAGGCCAGGAGATGTCCCTAAGATTGGGCCAATCGGGTGCCAAAGTGGCCTGTGTTGCCCGAAATGTCGAAAAACTCGCCACGACCGTCCAGGCCATTGTGTCTGCGGGTGGTACTGCAGAGGCTTTTCCGGGGAATGTTGCTGAGAGTGCGAGTGTAAAAAAGATTGTGGAGGATGTCGTTGAAAAATGGGAGCATTTGGACATTTTGGTCAACAATGCGGGTATCACGCGCGATACGCTGATTCCCCGGATGAGTGATGAGGACTGGGATGTGGTGATGGAAACGAATCTCCGCGGGGCCTTTCTCTTCACCCGTGCGGTGACGATGCCGATGATGCAGCAGCGTTTTGGCCGAATAATCAATATTTCCAGTGTTTCGGGGGCGGTGATTGGCAACAAGGGACAGGCCAATTACTCGGCCTCCAAGGCGGGCTTGGTGGGCCTGACCAAGACCGTGGCTAAGGAATTGGGGAAAAGAAAAATCACGGTTAATGCAATCGCCCCGGGCATTATCGCCAGTGAGATGACCGAGGCGGTGGGAGAGGGGGTCATGAAAGAATTCAAAAAGAATATACCAGCAAACAGGTTAGGGCAAGCTGACGAGGTTGCAGATCTGGTCCTGTTCCTAGCGAGTGATGCCGCGGCCTACATCAATGGCGTGGCCATCCCGATCGATGGAGGGCTCACCTGCTGAAGGGATGGCGGAGGGGAAGTCAGTCTGGCTGAGGCACCGCTGCGGTGGCCAAAACGGCCGCACACAACGTTATGGACATCTAGGGGAAAACAAGTTATATCTGTGAGTCCCTTGGAAAGCACGCCTATTTTAGATTCGTCAATCGGGGCCCTCGTGGCACCAGTTTTGGCCTTTTTGTCCGATTCACGGTTGGATCGGGAAATCAGAAACACGACCTCTTGGGAGGATAGAGCAGGTGGCCTCAGTTCAAGAACGAGTGATCGAAATCGTTGCGGAGCAGCTCGGTGCGGATAAGGAAAAAGTCAACATCGACACGAATTTTGTGAACGATCTTGGTGCCGACTCCTTAGATACCGTAGAATTGGTGATGGAACTGGAAGAAGAGTTTGATATCAACATTCCAGATGATGCGGCTGAGAAGATCCAAACGATTGGTGAAGCAGTCAAGCACATCGAGGAAACTGAAAAATCTTCGTCATCTTAATTTGAGTTTGGACTGAGCATGAGGCGACGTGTTGTCGTAACTGGGCTCGGTACGGTCACCGCCATCAGTTGTCAGGTCGAAGACCTATGGCAGAGAATTCTCGCCGGTGAAAGTGGTGTCCACGATCTGACCCTCTTTGATACCAGGGATTTCAAAGTCCACTTTGGTGGCGATATAGCCGCTTGGTCGACGGAGGGATATCTTCCTGCCAAGGAAGCAAAACGGGTTGACCGTTTTGCCCAGTTCGCCCTTGTAGCCGGTACCGATGCCGTGACAGATTCCGGTATCGATTTTAAAGCCGAAGAGGCATTTCGCTGTGGCGTGATTTTGGGATCAGGCGTTGGAGGCTTGAACGAAATTGAAACGCAGGTAGGTCGGCTTCTTATGAAGGGGCCCGATAAGGTTTCTGCCTTCACGATACCCAAACTGATGGTCAATGCTGCCAGTGGTCACCTCTCGATTCGTTACGGTCTGAAGGGTCCCAACGCTGCGGTGGCGACCGCCTGTGCATCGGCCACCAATGCAATTGGTGATGCTTTCAAGGTGATCCAGCATAATGAGGCGGATGTGAAGATCACGGGTGGTACCGAGGCGGCCGTGACCCCGATGGGTATCAGTGCTTTCTCGAACATGCGGGCACTCTCGGGGCGGAACGACGATCCTCAGCGTGCCAGCCGGCCGTTCGACGCAGATCGTGACGGTTTTGTTTTGAGTGAAGGTGCGGGCATCCTTGTTATTGAGGAGTTGGAACATGCTCGGAACCGCGGTGCGCACATTTATGGGGAACTTCTCGGTTTTGGCGCCAGCGGGGATGGAGGGCACATTACCCAGCCTAACGAAAACGGACAGGCTGCCGCCAAGGCGATGGCAAATGCGTTGGCCGATGCCGAGATCGATCCTTCGGAGGTCGGTTACATCAATGCCCATGGAACAAGTACGCCACTTGGTGATGTTGCGGAAACGACAGCGATCAAGATCGTGTTCGGGGATCACGCCCGTGAGTTGAGCATCTCCAGTACCAAAAGCCAGTTGGGGCATCTTCTCGGTGCTAGCGGGGGCGTAGAACTTATTTTTTGTCTGCTGGCATTGCGAGATCAGGTAATCCCACCGACGATTAACTACGAAACCCCCGATCCGAAATGTGATCTCGACTACACGCCAAATCAACTGCGGGAACGGGCATTTTCAGTCGCAATTTCCAACAGTTTCGGGTTTGGTGGTCACAATGGCTCGGTCTTGGTGGGGAAGCTTCGCAACGGAGCCTGATCGCTATTTTTACTCCTCATGTTGCGGATACTTCGGTCTTGATGCGACCGGGCCGGCCTCCTATACTTCGCGGCCCTATAATTCTGGGAGTTTCGTATTCTTCATCGGCGCGATGCCGGTGTTCCAGAACCGATCGGCAAGGAGGCTGACCGATGTTCGTTCGTGTCCTATCTTTCCCATTCTCGTTTTCTAGTTTTCTGATTACCTGTTTGGCATTCTGCCATGGGTTTTCCGCACAGGCGGAGGATCCTCAATACGATCCGTTGGCTCCCGCGACCGTAGCAGAAAATAAAGAAACTGGACGCAAACGATCTTCTGATGCGCAAGCCTCCCGGATTGGGACCGTCTCGTCTCCGGATCAGGTGCATGGTGAAGCGAAGCCAGTTTCCGCATCAGCCGGTCAAAGCGGTAATGGGGGAACCATCGGTCGTTTACCAAACAATCATGGGCAAATCTGGCGCGAGTACGACATCGCTCCCTACACGTCAACGGTCCATGCGGGCGATGATCCCCAGCAAGCGATCGTCGATTGGATTTTACGTGATACAGGTTATGCTGCCTGGCATTCGGACATTGTGGCGGTATTAAGCGCTAGCCCCAAAGTTTTGAAGGTTTACCATGTCCCAGAGATGCATCGCACAGTCGGTGAGATTGTGGATCGTTATGTCTCTGCGGCAAGCAATACTTACATGTATGGATTAAATATCTATACCGTAGGGCATCCCGATTGGCGGACGCGAGCACAGAGGATGTTGCAAGCGGTGCCGGTCCAGTCCGCGGGTGTTGAGGCTTGGCTCGTGGCACGAGAGGATGCGATGTTGTTGCGAGAGGATTTGGCGAGACGCAGCGACTTCCAAAAACACAGTTCGCCACGGTTGCTGGCCAAAAATGGTCAAA
This sequence comes from Planctomycetota bacterium, assembly GCA_030605285.1. Next base: position 14,058 of record JAUWIQ010000002.1, on the reverse strand, counting down.
ATACGATTATCAATTTTAGTCGCCCGCATCCCTATGTACGTAGCCGATTGGCGCCAGAAAGTAATCCGACGGTTGAGAATTCAAACGTTGGCCAAGTGGATGAAGGACTCATCGTCGAATTGAATCCCCTTATGTCTGGCGATGGGACAACAATTGATGCGATGGTCAAGTGCGAAATTAATCAATTGGAACGTCTTGTTCAGGTGCGTCTCCAGTCACCACCTGCGGTCAATCAGGGACGCCCTTGGTACAAAATTGATGTGCCGCAAAGGGTTTCTTACGAATTTCACGAACGTTTCCGCTGGCCTAGAAATAAGGTGCTTGTTGTGAGCCTCGGTATGGTGCCGCGACCACTGCCTCATTTCAGCATCAAGAAATCGGTAAAATTACCAGGACCCCAGTCGCCTTCTCGTGGCGACCTGCTTCTCTTTATCGAGCACAAGGGGGATGCCGTTGCCGCCGACACGGCGGATGGTAGCGGCCCCTTGAAGACACAGAATTTCCGCGGTCGTTACTAAAGCCCTCCTGCTTCGTCCTGATCGCAATTGCGCTACGGGAGGTAGAGGGACTCGGTCCTCTTACTCGACGCGGTTTATTGCGGGCGTTACAATATCCACCTTTCGGATATTCACCAAGCGTTTTCGTTCCCTATGTCTTCGAGCATTTCCCAGCGTAGGATCGTGATTACGGGGGTTGGCCTAGTTAGTCCTCTGGGCAATTCTAAGGAATCTCTCTGGGCACACCTCACCGACGGTCAAAGTGGAGTGACCGATTACGCCGCCTTCGAGGCGTCAGGCATTGCAACCCAATACGCTGCCCTTGCCCGCGAGTTCACCGGTACGAGCGATGACTTTGGTGATCTCGAAAAGGATCAGAAAAAAATGATCCGCAAAGGGTTGAAAATCATGAGTCGCGAGACCCAGATGGGAGTGGCGGCTGCCCAGTCCGCGATGCAGGATGCCGCAATTTCCCTCAGCACGCACATTCCGGAGCGAAGTGGATGTCTCTTCGGTACGGATTACATGCTGACTGTGCCAGAGGATTTTGTCGATGCTATTCAAGCTTGTTCTGAGAATATTGACGAGCATTCCTCATCGGTATCCCGTCCCCAGCAGGGCGGAAAACATTTGCAACAAGACAGTAAACAATTTGTATTTCCGCGCTGGGGTGGTGACGGTCTTTCGCAAATGACGCCGCTTTGGCTACTCAAATACCTGCCTAATATGCCTGCCAGTCATGTCGCGATCTATAACGATCTGCGCGGACCGAATAACTCGTTGACGATGCGTGAGGCAGCGGCGAATATGGCGATCGGAGAAGCATTCTTTACGATTGAGCGAGGCAATGCGGACTTGATATTGGTTGGTGCTACCGGGACGCGAGTTCATCCTATGAACGCGATCCATGCAATGCAGCAGGAGGAGGTTGCCAACGGTCATTTTCCTGCGGATGCTGCCAGTCGCCCCTTCGATCGCGACCGTTGCGGTATGGTGTTGGGCGAGGGCGCCGCTGCGGTCATTCTGGAAGAATTGTCAGTAGCCAGGGCTCGCGGTGCAAAGATTTACGGAGAAGTGGTCGCTCGCGGTGCATCCACGGTTTTGTCTCCGACCGGCGTTGCCGACAGCCAGAAGGCATTGCAAAATGCCCTTGCGGCGTTGCTCCGGAGTGCCGAATTGCGAGTCGAAGATATCGGCCACATTCACGCCCACGGAATTTCCACCCGCAGAGGGGATTCTGAGGAAGCCCTCGCAATCAATGCTGTTTTTGGGAGCCGGTCAACTCCCTGTCCGGTGACGGCCGCCAAGAGTTACTTTGGCAACTTGGGGGCTGGCAGCGGCATGGTGGAACTTATCTCCAGTTTGCTTGCGATCGAGCACGATGTTTTGCCAGGGGTGATGAATTACGAGAATCCAGCCCTCGAATGTCCTCTGTTGGGTGTCTCTTCTGAGCAGCAGAGAGCGGGCACAAGTTTCGTAAGCCTCTCAGTGACCCCGCAGGCTCAGGCAGCCGCAATCTATGTGCGAGCGGTCCGCTAGAAGCGGTAGCCGACCGCCTCCGCCGCTTGACAGCCCCTCGCGCCGCCGATATGCTTAACCGATTACAGGTAACCGCTTAAGTTGTGGTGAGTGAACGGTTTTCGTCCTTGCATGGCCACACCCGGCGGGGCACAAGCCCCAATGGGACAGGGTTCGAAATCCCCGCTAGCGGGGTGTTTGAGATCGGGATTAGTCATGAAGCCTGAAGAAGTATTACGTATCGTCGATGCGATCCATCGCGATAAGAATATCAATCCGGAAATCGTCTTTGAAGCCATTGAGCAGGCGTTGGTTTCAGCCGCCGGCAAGTACTTTGGCGAAGACGAAGAGATCACGGTCCAGATCGACCGCGAATCAGGGGCAATCGCAGGCACTCACAATGGTGAGCCCCTCGATCCGGAGGAGACGATCGGTCGGATCGGCGCTCAGACGGCAAAGCAAGTCATTATCCAGAAAATCCGTGAGGCCGAACGGGATGCCCTCTACGACGAATATGAGGATTTGACCGGGCAGATGGTGACGGGGGTAGTCCAGCGGTATGAGGGGGGCGCAGCGACCGTTACGCTCCCAAACGTCGAGGCTATTTTACCACGTAGTGAACAGATTCCGGGCGAGGTACACCATGCGAATGAAAGGGTGCGGGCCACAGTTTTTGAAGTGCGTAAAGTGGGAAGTCGCGTCAAGGTGATCCTCAGTCGAATTCGTACGCATTTGGTTCAGCGACTCTTCGAGCAGGAGATTCCCGAGATCTCGGAGGGCATCATCGAAATCAAGTCGATGGCACGTGAACCCGGATACCGAAGTAAGGTAGCGGTCAGCAGCTACGATCAGCGGGTGGACTGCGTTGGAGCCTGTGTTGGTGTTCGTGGGAATCGAATCAAGAACATCGTTGATGAACTTTCGGGAGAGCGAATTGACATCGTGCGCTGGAGTGACGATTTGCAAGTACTCATCCCGAACGCCTTGCAACCGGCTGAAGTCGAGGATGTTATCCTTTGCCAGATGTTGGGCCGAGCCATCGTACTGGTTCGCGAAGACCAACTGTCTCTAGCGATTGGTCGGCGAGGCCAGAATGTCCGTCTGGGGAGTAAGTTGTCGGGTTGGGATATTGAGATTATGACGCAGGAAGAGTTGGGCGAGCAGATTGATCGTGCCGTTGCTGGATTTGCAGAGTTGGATGGTATTGACGAAGAGTTGGCGGTCCAGCTAGTGGAGCAGGGATTTATGTCCTACGACGATCTTTCGGTCATTGAACCAGACGCGCTGATGGAGATGGGCGGGATGACGGAAGAGGCAGTGGATGCGGTCGTTGTCCAGGCCGAAGTCAAAGCGGAAGCTGCCGAAAAGCTTGCCAAAGAGGCTCGCCGGCAGCGACGGGAGCAGGAGCGTCTCGATGCGGCAGCTGCGGTGGTTGCAGAGAAAGAAGCTCAATTGGCAGCGGAGGAAGGATCCGCTGCTGGGGAGACAGATACCGAGGAGCCCGCTGCTGGGGAGCCCGTTGCTGAGGAGCCCGTTGCTGAGGAGCCCGCTGCTGGGGAGCCCGCTGCTGGGGAGACAGATACCGAGATGGGCGAGGGGACAAAACAGGAAGCTTCGGCGGAGGCCGCCGAGCAGTAAAAACCAAGCAAATGGTTTCGAAGGTCAGTACGGAACAAGGAGTACGGAACCATGATTTGAGTAAAGCGATGTTTCTCTTCGGCGGATGTTAGTCGAGTGGGAAACAAGAGAAATGGGAGGCATCCATTGCCCGCACGTATTTATGCGTTAGCTAAGGAGTTAAAACTCGATAGTGGCGAGTTGTCGGAGCTTTGCGCTAAAGCGGGAATCACTGGAAAGGGTTCGGCGCTAGCAAGTTTGACTGACGAGGAAGTTGTCAAGCTGAAACGGTACATGTCTGGGGCTGGTACCAAGTCGGCCCCCTCATCGCCAGGCTCAGGCAATGCTTCAACAGCGGAACGGATTGAGAGTCGCTTTGATGAAAATTCTACTATTCGTCGCGAAGATTATGTGGCGCCCTCGGCAGCAGTGGGAAAGCCGCAAGTCATAAGCACCACAACGCCGGTCGAGGGAAAAAAGACGTCTTCGTCGACTGGGTCTGCGAAATCTTCACTACGGGGGACACCCGCGGTCAAACTTGCGCCTTTGCCTCCAGCCGAACAACCACCGGCGGAGTCCGCTGAGGCAGAGGAAGTCGTCGCTCAGAAGCCCGACATGAAATTGCCGGCGGATGCCATGCGACCAGGTGCTTCCAAGCCGCTTTCGGAGCATCTTCGCAAACACGAGAAGAAAAAGCAGGGCGATGCCAGTCCTCCGAAAAATAGAGCCAATAAGGAGATTTCCGATGTCGCTACCGATCGAGGTCGGCGACGTAATAGGAACCCCCAGGATCTTGAACGAACCGAACGCGTTGTAGATAGCAAGAGCAAAGATAGTAAGAGCAAAGATAGTAAGAGCAAAGATAGCAAGAGCAAAGATAGTGCCTTATTGGGTGGGCGTGAAGCACGTCAGTTGAATCGGAAGCGGACGGGGCGCGGCCGCCGTGGTCGTGATGATGAGCGAGGCAGTCGCCGCGGACCCTTGCGTCGTCGCAGTGGGGTCAGTACCGCCGCACCCCGCAAGGGCAATCTCACGCTCGAGATGCCTTGTACGGTTCGTAGTTTTTCAGAAGCGATCGGGGTTCCCGCCGCGAACATTCAGCGGCAACTGATGGCGATGGAACAGATGTGTACCATCAACTCAGAATTGGATGTTGAGGCCGTGGAATTCTTGGCCCTCGAGTTAGGTGTGGAAATTGAGCTCAAACAGCCAGTAAGCCTTGAAGATGAATTATTGCAGTCGATCGAGGATCGAGTGGATGATCTCGAGGCGATACTTCCGCGTCCACCCGTGGTGACTTTTCTGGGACATGTTGATCATGGAAAGACATCGCTGCTGGATGCGATCATCGGTATTGATGTGGTAAGTGGTGAAAGTGGAGGAATCACGCAGCATATTCGGGCTTACGATGTCGAGAGAGCGGGCAAAAAAATCTCCTTTGTCGATACGCCGGGTCATGAGGCGTTTACTGAAATGCGGGCAAGAGGTGCCAACGTCACGGATATTGCGGTCTTGGTTGTAGCGGCCGATGATGGCGTCATGCCGCAGACAGAGGAAGCGATTAGCCATGCCCGGGCTGCCGACGTTCCGATTGTGGTGGCTCTCAATAAAATGGATCTTCCCGGAATCGATGAAAACCGTGTTTTTCAGGAATTGGCCGCAAATGAACTCTTGCCCCGTGAGTGGGGTGGTGAGACTGAAGTGATACGTACTAGCGCTACGACGGGGGAGGGTCTCGAAGATCTACTTGAGATGCTTCTTTTCATTGCCGAGGACCAAGACTATCGGGCGAACCCCAATCGCGAGGCATTCGGAACCTGTTTGGAAGCCCAGTTGCACGAGGGCAGGGGAGTGGTATCTAAACTGATTGTGCAAAGCGGCACGATGCGAGTGGGTGATTGTATCGTCTGTGGTAATGCATTTGGCAAAGTAAAAGCGATGTACAATACGCTTCATCCTTCCGAGACTTTATGGGAAGTAGGGCCATCGACTCCGGTTGATGTCACCGGCTTAGATACGGCACCAGCAGCCGGCGAACGATTTTATGTACTTGAGGATATTGCGAAGGCCAGAGAGATCGCTGCCCACCGCGATCACCGCACACGGACCGCTGGTCTATCAGTTCCTGTACACGTCACGCTGGAGGGACTCTTCGATCGGTTGGGACAGGATGAGGTGCAGACGCTCAATCTGATTTTACGGGCTGATGTTCGGGGATCGATTGAGGCGATCCAGCAGGAATTAGAAAAGATCGATCATCCAGAAGTACGGTTTAAAATTCTGCAGGCGACCGTAGGAGGAATTACCGAGGCGGATGTTCATTTGGCTGACGCTTCCGATGCGATTATCTGCGGATTTAATGTGGTTCCTGACGAGGGCGCGCGAATCTTAGCGGACCAGCGTGGTGTGCAGATTCGGCGCTATAGCATTATTTATAAATTGACAGACGATTTACGAGCTGCTTTGGAAGGAATGTTGAAGCCAGAGGAGCGGGAGGCTGAACTTGGTAGGGCACTCGTTCAGCGAATTTTTAAGATCAGTCGGGTGGGGACCATCGCTGGTTCGCGGGTGCTGTCTGGTGTGGTGGAAAGAAACGCACGAGCACGTGTCATTCGCAACAATACAATTGTCGGAGATTATTCTATCGCCGCGCTCCGACGCATCAAAGACGATGTCCGTGATGTCCGTGAAGGCCTTGAGTGCGGTATCAAGTTGGGCGGATTTAATGATGTCAAAGAAGGTGATCTTCTCGAAGTGTACAAGATTGAAGAAATTGCCAGAACGCTGGATGATAACTAAGCTGGAAACTTTCTTTGGTTCACACCTCTCTCCAATTCAATTGAGCGTTTTTTATGATATCTCGTCGTTTGCAGAAGGCTGCACAGGCTATTCGCGAAGTCGTTGGCATTTCCATCTTAAGAGACCTGCAGGATCCTCGGATTGATAATGTAACAGTCACCAATGTTGAGGTGTCGCGAGATATGCGCAGTGCACGGGTTTATGTCTCAGTGATGGGGGATGAGAAACAACAACAACTATGTATCTACGGTCTTCAACATGCTGCGGGATATTTGCAAGCGAAAATCGCAAAACGAATCGATACTCGCTACACACCGAGATTGAAGTTTGTGTTGGATTTGGGTGTCAAAAAATCCATCGAAATAAACGAAATTTTACAGTCCGTATTGCCTGATCGGGAGGAAGACCAAGCAGGCGAGGATTGAGTGGTGGTTTGCTGCGTTGAGTTGCTGGCAGGCCAGTTTGTCAAAGTCCATCTAGAAATAATGGTTTGAGTATAGGAATATGTCAGCGAATCGTAGTACTCTCTTGGTTAAAACACATAGGCTGCTCAAAAAACATTACAAGTCGGTTTCGCCAAATCTGCAGCTGCCGATGTTGCATCAACTGCTTTATGCTTGCTGTCTGGAAGATGCAACGGCAGATATGGCGGACCGTGCAGTCGCTGCACTCGAAACCCATTACTACGATTGGAATGAAGTCAGGGTAAGTACGGCTACGGAACTCAGTGAATCGATGCATATGTTGCCTGATTCGCTGGCCGCCGGAACGCGCGTAAAACGAGTCCTGCAGAGTGTTTTTGAAACCAACTATTCCTTCGAATTAGAGCAATTAAAGAAGGAAAATATTGGTGTTGCGGTAAAGAAGTTGCATAAATTGAAGGGAGTGACTCCCTTTACTGTTTCCTATGTAACCCAGGTGTCCCTGGTGGGCCACTCCATACCTATTGGCCGTGGTGGCCTCGCAGCCCTCTACGTTATTGGTGTCGTTACGGAAAAGGAAAGGTCCGCTCGATCAGTGCCCGGGTTAGAAAGGGCAATCCCTAAGAACAAGGGGATCGAATTTGGATCGCTGTTGAACCAACTGGGGGCGGACTTTTTGCGTGCTCCGTACGGCCCGGCGGTGCGTAAGATCTTGCTTGAAATCGCACCCGACGCCAAGGACCGATTGCCGAAGCGACGGAGCAAAAAGGATATCGCCGCGAAGGCGGCTGCAGCAGGGGCCGTTAAGAAGGCTGCCGTTAAGAAGGCTGCAGTCAAGAAGGCCCTGGCTTCCACTACAAAAGTCGGTAAAACGACCAAGAAGGCCCCTCTTGGTAAAAAGAAAAAAGTGGTGGCAAAATCAAAAACAAAGGGGCGGGTGACTACCAAAAAGAAGGTTGCAAAGAAATCACCCAAAAAGAGAGTGTCCACGAAAAAGTCAACGAGGAAGGCCGTGAGCAGTCGGTCTTCTAAAAGAAAGCCGCGATGAATTACAGTTCCTGACTGGGAATTACAGTTCCTGACTGGGATCGCTGGCGGTATCATTTCGGGGCATGTCGGTTTGTCTCACAGTTTCGGGGTTTCCTAATCCGGAGCGTGTCCAAAATACTCCTTTGTCCGACTATTTCTCAACAGTCGCGCTTGGAAATCTCTAGAACCACACAAGGGCTTCTCGGGGTACGTTATGCTAGGTGCCGCAAGACTTCGATGCCACGTTCGAGGGTTTCATCACTAGCGGCATAGGAAATTCGGAAATGTGTGTCGTGCCGACTGAAGATATTGCCTGGAATGATCAGTAGATTGTGTTCCATCGCACGCGCGAAGAATTGGTTGGCGATTCCTTCAGGAACTCGAGGGAATATATAGAAGGCCCCTCCAGGGCGTTCTATATCATACTTCCCTGCAAGTCCCTCGAGCAATCGATTCCGCTTCTCCCGATAGCTGTTGATGACTTCCGATATATCAGCATCCATCGCTACGGGGCCGGCCCACTGCGCAGGCTGAGGGGCACAAACAAAAGTGTATTGTTGGATTTTGATCATCGCCTCGATGACTGTGGCCGGTCCATGTGCGTATCCAAGCCGCCAGCCGGTCATTCCATGCGATTTTGAAAATCCATCTAGAACGAGCGTGTGTTCGTTAAATGTTGCAGGGGAAACAAAAGGTTCATCGTAACAAAATGATTTGTAAATTTCATCGCTGAGGAGAACAACGTTATGGCGAGCTGCAAGTTCCGCGATTTGCTGGAGGTCTTTTTTAGAGGTAACAACGCCTGTTGGATTTGCCGGACTGTTAAAGAGGATTAGTTTTGTGCGTGCGGAAATTGCAGGTTCGACCTTGCTGACATTGATGTGGAAATCAGGATAGGTGTCTACGAAAACACAGGTTCCGCCAACCAGACTCACCAAGGGCTCATACATGACGAAGTAGGGATCGAAGACAATCACCTCGTCTCCGGGGTTCACCAGTGCAAAAATTGCTAAGAGAAGACCCCCGCTGGTACCACTAGTTACAAACACACGACGGTCCTTGTGGTTGTATTGACTGTCGATTTCGGCTTGTAGCTTTTCCCGCAGTACGGGTATTCCTTGCGTCAGTGTGTAGCTATTTTTTTTACTATTAATGGCATCGACCGCTGCAAGACGAACATCACTTGGCACATCGAAATCGGGTTGGCCGATCGACAGGTTGATCGGATTATGCATTGAGGTAGCCAGAGCAAAGACGCGACGGATCCCAGAACTGTCAAAAGCATTTGTGCGCTCAGCAAGCCACTTAGAAATCATTTTGATGGGTACGACTTAAGGTGAGAAATCTATTTTAGCGAACGCGACACTTGAACCGGATGGTGCTTCCCTTGCCAGGGGCCACGGGATCCGTGATTTCCCAGCGCAAGACCAAGGATGCCCCGTCGTTGACCGTGGTGACAAAATCTGCTGGAAGTGTCGAGGTTTCACTCTCGGGAACATATTCCAACCGTGTGGTCAGATTATCGATAATCGTGACGTTCCCCAGCGGTTCATTGCCAATGTTGTCGAAGCGAAGCGTAAATTCGACGATTTCACCTGGTTGGGCAACACAGGCTGAGGCCATCTTGATGATCCGAAGATTGGGCTTACTTTCGTGATCGACCGTGTACGTTGCCTGCACGCGGGCGTCTCCGGTGGCCACCTCGGCGGCGGTGCCGTCGAGTAGGATTTGGACTCCCTTATCGATGGTCCAGTTCGCTGCCGCTTCCGTCCGCATCGTGAGTTCTGCGAGTTCAGATTGTTTATATATGCCATCTTGTAAAGAAAGGAAATTTTCATGCGGTTTCAGGCCGTTATTGGCCTCTAAGAGGCCGAGATTGCTAGCCATTTGCAGCCCGGGACTGTTGAGTTGTTGGGCGGTAGCCCGCTTGGAGCTCACAGCGCCTCCCGTTTGCGTCTGTTGTAGCGTGGTATTGGCTGCCAGCATTTCTTCTTCGGTCTCTATGCGAATTGGTACATCGTGACGAACTAGCGACTCTTTACCCTCAAAGCCGTCCGCACTGACAACACTGCGGACCGATCGGAAACGTGGTGCATAAATACAGACTTTATTGCTAGGCTTTACGAGCGTACGGCCGTCAAGTGTGTCGAAATGAGCAATCGTATCTTCCATTTGCAGGCCCCGGACCGCCCAGTCGGGGGCAATCCGGATTGGGCGGCCGTGATCCCCACCGTCGCAGATGTACTCATCTTTCGGCCAGGGTGGTGAAATGCCTGGCGGCAGCCACTGGCTACAGCCGGTCGGGGACTGCCCGGTCCACGCAGTTCGTGGCAAGCTGTTGTTGGTTAGAATCGATGCCGAGTTCCCCTCGCCGTTGGCTAGCGGAATGGCATCGCCCGCCACGGTAAAAGCATTCTGACGGGGACTCGTCTGGCATGAACAGAGCACAATCGCTCCGGTCGCGATGATCGCCACTCGCCACCAGTTCCACCAGCGCGATCTGGACTTGGTCGGACACTCGCGCTGCTTCATTTCCAAGCCTTTTGGGAGTCACCAACACCCTCTGAGAGTCTTGGCGATGTGCCTTGAGTTATGGGCGATGATTGTCTTTGATTAGGGGGCAGTATTTTTGGATTCGACTTCCAAACGGGACAACCGAACAGAAAGCGGGTGTCAGGGCCTTGCGGTCCAGGTACGCGTGCTCCGAGTCTAAGGATTGCAACCGGCCGTCCGAGCGAATCGGCAACTCGCAAAGGATCATCCCCTTTGCGAACATCAAATGCATATTGCTGATCCGGCTCCTGTGCGGCAGGCAGTGCTTGCTGTGGATTCTCGACATAGATGACACGAGTCACCATTTTTCCTTGAATTGCCTGTCGCAAATCATCACGGGTGATTTGGATCTGAATCGGAAATTCGAATTCACGACATACAGGGGGATAAACCCGATCGATGATCTCGACGGTTGGGAAAATTTCTATTCCCTCATGCAAGAGGATTTGGGTTACCTTGAGGCGATAGACTTGTCCAATCAGGAAGGCCACGGTGCGGGAATTTTCTTGAAGATCGTCAAAAATACCCGCTGCTGCCAAAGAGACGACGCACCCTTTGGGGGTTGTAATCTCGGCAGGCTGGAAATATCCGGGCAAGGGTCCACCCCGTTGCAGTTGCCATTGGCCAATGGCTCCCGGTGGCATATCGCTGCGATGACGGTAATGCACCTGTTGTGCCAGTACCGGGGAGGTCACAATCATTATCAGACAGATTGCAACGACCGCCATGAACCTGATGTACCTCATGGGACAACAAGCGGTCATTGCAGATGAGAAGAGACGGAGCAAATGGGCCATTGTCTTGGATGAACCAGCTAAGATGCCACGGTAGCGAAATAACTTACTCTGACGATGCTCGATACGAGGATCGGTTGTTTGTTATAACCAGGGGCATACCGACCCAATCCACTGATACATGTCTTGGAAGGGTTGCTTAAAGGCATGTCCGTGATCCCGAGATGCTTCTTCAACGATGCGCACATTATTCGGTGGTTTGGGATAGCTGTAGCCCGGTTTTTCTTCGACATTGATATGGACCCTACGTGTCGGTTTCGGCATGTGAACCCGCGTCCAGTTCTTGATCGAATGCGATTGCAATCCTGCGGGTACTCCTAAGGGGATGTGGGGTGGACCTGGCAGGCCGATAGGCGTTCCCGATATGGGCATCCCATATTGAGGTGTAGTGACGCCGGCTAGATTTGGGGGAGACATCCCCATTGCCGCTTGCGGCATCGGGAAACCACCCTGCGGCATCGGAAAACCACCCTGCGGCATCTGAAAACCGGCGGGTACCCCGTTTAAACCATCCGGCCCCTCAAGTTGTTGATATTGAACCTGTTGGATATTGTTTCTCGCACTTTGTGCTTCGCTAAGTGGACAGTTTGGGTCGAAGGGTCCATTCGCCATGCCCGGACCCGGCAAGATCTTATTGCCAAGCCGCACGATTGCCAGAATGGAACCTCGCCGATCCGCTTCCTGAATTGGGTCAACTCCTGGATCGAGTCGGGTACTGACAAGTGTCTCGATGGCTGCCAAGGCAAGTTGTTGATACTCAGGATCGGGAAGATAGATGACTTTTGTAACGAAATTGCCACTCTTAATCTGATCAAAATCTTGTGAAGTGAACTTCACAGGAACCGCATTGTGAGCCAGATGGGCTTCGGTTCGAGCAGTCGTCGGGCCGACCTCTAAGGTTGGATAGTATTCTTCACCTGGTCGTCCCGGGACATCCGTAAGTTTTAGGCGATAGATTGCTCCCTGGGGAAAGTCTTCCCGTGCGGGCACCACTTTCGGCTCGGAAGCAAAGAAGCCTTGTCCAGTCGTGTCATGCTGGATGTGCATCCCGTCGGAACCTTCGAATGCAATTTGCGAAATGTTGTAGGGCACAGGTGTTGGTAAATTGCCGAGCATCACACCCGGTCCCGGTCCACCTACACCAGGGCCAGGTTCCATAAGCATTTGGGCGGGAGGTAGATTGTTGACCTGATGACGATGGCACCCGAAGGCCGCCATTGCTACGGTCAGGAGCAGTATTTGGAAATAGAATCGGCGAAATTTCATTCGAATGTTCCCCATAGGTCGCAACGATGGCCCTAGATCGGTTTGTGCCACCACTACGGTCCCCAGTGCTTTTTTAACTGACATGGACCAGCAGCGCCGGCCTCCCTAAAATGTCCAGACGCTTAGACGCACAAGGTCATTAAAGAGCGCCTTCGATGACTTTCCTCGGCTCGTTACAACCTCTTTCTTTGATAAAACCTGCAAGATTCCCCTATGAGGCAGAGTTTTTCCATTTTGTCCATTGTGGTACTCCTTGCTGGGGTGCCGATTGCCCTCTGCGATGGTGATTCACCGGAGATCCCGCACGATGTTGCAGAAACTGCTTCTGGTGCTGTTCTCGCCAGCACCGCCAGCGGGGAGGTACTGCTCGATTCGGCGATTGCGGCGCTTGAATCCCAGCAATCGCTTTCGGCGACTACGCGATTCCAGGTCCACCTCCTAGGACACCATCTCTTTGGTCCCGGAAAATATCTTCAGAAGGGTTCGGGGAAGGACCAGAAAATTCGTTTTGAAATGGCAGTGCGGAGCGCGGCGGATAAATTTGTCTTCACACAGGTCAATGATGGTCAGCGGCTTTGGCTGTTGGAGGAAATGACAGACAAACAGGACTTGCGGTTCATGGACTTGCAAAGGTTGCGTGACGCAGGACTGTTGACGGGGGCAGACACTTCCTCCCCAGAACTTAACGCGATCGGTCTGGGTGGACTACCGGGGTTAATGAAAAATATTCAATCGTTGTTTCAGTTTGGCCGTGCAGTAAAGCTTGAGTGGAACGGAATGACTGTCTGGGCCATGCGAGGCGTATGGCGTACCGATCGACTTGCCGAAATCTGTCCATCATTGGCCCAGGGCGATGGCAAGGATTCGTCCAAAATAATATCGAAATTTCCGGAATGGGTGCCCGTCGAAGTGGGCCTTCTTTTGAATACTGAAACCTTGTTTCCCTATCGCTTTGAGTTTTTGCGGACTGTGGATGTTTCGGCGAGCAAGACGCGCTTGGCACCGATCGCAATTATGGAATTTCTCGAGGTGCAGTTTGATGCTTTGATCGACGAAGAACATTTTGATAGACCCAGCAGTGTCAGGCCAACGGATATTACCAAGGAGATGTTGCGGCGGGGTAAAAAAAAAGAGCACATACCGTCGGTACGCACACCGACAGCCAGTCGATGATCAATCGAATCCCAAGTGAAAAACTGCATTTAGGGTAATTAATCGGTTGCGATTTAGGTCCCCACGGATGACGTTCACACCGCAATTAGACTGCTTAATCTGTCTTGAATTGCAAAGTGGTATGCCCATCAGTTTTGCCAGATAGATTCGATTAACCACATTGTGGCCGACGACGACAATCGATTCACCGGTATGGAGGCTGAGCAGTCGATCGAATACCGGAAGAATGCGATCGGCGACATCGCCGAAACTTTCACCTCCAGAATATGGGTTGAGACCAGGATCATCCATGAAAAGACCGTAGGCATTAGAATCACTGCTGGCAATTTCTGCCCAATGGCGTCCCGCCCAGTTTCCCACATCGGCTTCGATCAGATCCGCAATTTCAAG
>JAUWIQ010000190.1 GCA_030605285.1 Planctomycetota bacterium | reverse complement strand
CGCGAGGGCAAAGTGGTCTGGTTTGATCTCGAATATTCTCCTTCAACCCGCCGACACCTGCGACAGGCGATCGAATACACCCTGTCGCAACCGTGAGCAACTCGCGCCATCACGCGCGCCATCACGTAGGTGTGCCCGAGGGTTGCGCGAAGGTTGATTGTCTCCATCGTTCGGCTTGCGACTGACCGATCTGGAGGGCCGAAGAAAATCTTTATTTGGATTTGGAATTGCGGTCTGCAATCGCTTTTTTTAAGTCTTCCGGATTCGGATCGCCGTTGCCGGGAAGTTTGCCCATTGCAATCAACTCGTCGAATGTCGGCGAATTGGGGTCCTGAAGATCCGAGTTCATCGCCCCGACTTTTTTAAAGGCCTCGTGGATTTCTGCAGATACCTTTTCCGGTTCCTCTTTCCGTCGCTGGCTGCTGTAATCTTCCTTTTCGAGAAATTGAGAAAGTGCATTTCCATAATTATTGCGAACTTTCTTGCCAAGTTTCTCTTCCCCCAGTGGCTTCATGTTAACGTGGCAGATCCAGCACTTTCCTGTTTTTGAATTGGCGGCCTCCGCAAATGCCTGTTTATGGGCATCGGCAGCGTCTTTATCCACATAGACCTTCTCAAATTCTTTTTTAAACGCTGGGATTGCAGCCGCATCTGGCGGTGCGATCCAAAAAAATCCCGCTGCGAAGGCGCTATATAAAAAGCTAATTCCAAACTTTTTCATTCGATTTTCTCCTCATAACATTGCAAAAATCGTGATCCTTAAATCGGGGTGGGACTTCACGGGTGGGATGAAGGTTGGTTGGGTGCTGTTCCCGCAGTACCAGCCTCCAGAAGGAAGTCACGACACACTTTATTAGAACAGCGACCCATCAGGTGTCAACCGTGATAGCATGCCTGTTATTCGTTGCGTGCGAGCAACTCAAAAACCGAGCGAGCCTACCTTGAGCAACCTGTTGATGAAGACCATGCCCTGAGAGGACAATTTTTTTGATCTCCTTGTAGCCCTCTCGGGGGATCACGATGAAATTTACGGCTGCTTGAGAATGTCGTCCACCGGAGACCATTCCGGACGGGCCGGTGCCAGGGCTGGTGAGGGGATTTCTGGTAGAGAGAGGATTTGAAAACCCGCATCGGACATGCCATCGGTCGCCGCGCTGCGGGCAGGGTTGGCGGGGGTTGCCGCGAGCGCATAATCCTTTGGTTGCTGTGCCGAGATCGGTTGTTCCTCCGGCAGTGTCGTCGTCCAGAGTACCGGCGGGGGGCGATCGCTACGTTCGCGTCCGGGGCCCCAGAATTTCTGCCACGGCTCCCATTCCCAGTTTAAAACCATGGTGCTCTGCATGCTGTCAATCCGCCAGAAGGGATCAATGTTTTCATAAAAACTGCGGTCTGCATCCCACTGGACGACGCGGCGAAAATTGTCCTCACTGGCCGGACCCACTTGTTCGATGAGCGGTGCGCCATCAGTGATGAGGATGCTATCGGTGCAGTTGATACGAATCGGCGTGAGTCGCCGCTCGTCGTCGCCACTCGTCATCAGGCAGAATCCTTTCTCCATCAGCGCAGTCACGTATTGCAAATCAATTTCCAACCACTCGTCCTCAGGCAGGGCGGCTGCCTGTGCTTCGATTTCCACCAGTCGTTCTGTAGTCGCCAGCAAGCCGTTTTCCCACTGGAGTTGCACGGAGAATAACGCATCACCTCGTAGAAAGACGGCCTCGCCGCGGGCAATGCAATCGCGCAGTTCCATGCTGACGCGAGGCAGGGGGGTGACCGTATCGTTTGTCATCGGACGGTCTCGGCCGGGGGCCGATTTAACGTGGAAAAAGCTCACGTTGCGGTACATTGCGGAACGGTCGTCCGCCGTATTACGGATCGTAAGCGTGCATCGTTCCAGTCGAATCTGATCGGCGAGCACTGCCTCAAAGAGTGTCCAGCCTTCCGAGCGGGCATGTGCGGGAATTTCCAATTCCAGATGCACGTTCGAGAGTGTCAGCGATCCGCCAGCAACCGTAATCATGCTCCTGGGATAGAGGACGCGATCAGGACCTTTGGGTCGAAAACGGATGATAGGTTGCGCGCCTTCTCCAGCGCGAATGGTCAGTTTGCGCTGCGCCAACAAAATCGGCTGTTCGGGTTCTTCCAAGCGGCCACTGTAGTTTAATTCAATCACCGATCCGCTGGTGGCCTCGCGGCAGGCATCGGCTACCGACGTGAACCCGCCACCGCCTGCGCGCTTGACGACGAGTGGTTGATCCCCACTGTTGGGATTGGCCAAATCGCGCTGCCGCCCGCCCTCCGAGGATTGCTCCGTCTTCAAGGGAACAGGTCCTTCTGGTGTTGACACATCCGAATTGCTCCTGGTGATCCCGCTCTCTTGGTAATCAATCCCATTTTGCTCCGGTTTGTTTTGCGAATTGGCGGGAATCGTGGGAATTACCTTGGCTGGACTCTCCTCGTCGGTGGCTGAGGAGAGTGAACGGCCCGTTGCCCCATCCAATGGGTTGGTAGCCGTTGCGGCTGCGGGAAGTTTTGGTTTTTCGTCGCTACTGCCGTGGCGTTGAAGGTTGGACTGGGCAATTTGGGATCGCGATGCGCCTGCGTTCTCGGGGAACCGATTCGTGTAATGTACTAAGAGCGCAATCAAAAGCAAAAGCGAAGTTGGAACGATCCAGGGTAAATGGCGGACTGTCCAGGCGGATGACACGGTGGCCGGGGTCATCACGATAGAACTATTTCGCAGTGGCCGCAGGTTCAAGTCGTTGGCCAGCAGCAAGAGATCCGCGGAGAGTTCCAGAGGTTTCTGATAGCGGTCTTGCGGGTTTTTTGAGAGGAGTTTTGTTGTGATTGCGCAAATCTCCTCGGGAAGTTCCGGACGGATCACGCTGGGGTCGGGTGGTTTATCTCCCTGGTGCTGCAATAGCTTCTGCAGCACGGTGCCTTCCGGAAAAGGTGGCTCAGCGGTCAGCATGAAGTAGACCGTACAGCCAAGCGAGTAGAGGTCACTGCGAACGTCGGCATTTCGCGGGTCGCGTGCCTGTTCGGGAGAAATGTAATCGAACGTGCCAAGCGTCACGCCAGATGCCGTGAGATCCTCGTGCGAATTTTCCACCTGATGCAACCGCGCCAGTCCCATATCCACCAGCTTGGCCCGCCCACTTTTGCTGATCAGTACGTTGGAGGGCTTGATGTCGCGATGGACAACATCGCGACTACTGGCGTGATCCAGGGCATCGGCAATTTGCAGGGTGTAGTTGACGGTATCCTCGAGAGAGAAAGGCCCATGTCGGTAGACTAAATCCCGAATATTTTCGCCCTCAACATATTCCAGCACGATATAGTGCCAACCACGGTCTTCGCCAACATAGTAAACGCGGGCAATATTCTCGTGATCGAGGCGTGCGGTACTTTGCGCCTCATTCTTAAAGCGGAGGGTAGTTTCCTCGTCGTTGCTGTATCGCTGAAGCAGGACCTTAATCGCTACCGTGCGGCCGAGCGCGGTATCCGTACCCCGAAAAACGGCCCCCATGCCACCGCCACCGACAAAGGCATCCATTTGAAAATGATTCAGTCGTTCACCTTCCAGAACACGGCCCAATTCGGCGGGATTGGTTTCGGTCGTGGTGGTCTGCTGCGGTGAGGTGGCTCGACCGCTGAGGATGGTGGCATCATCTGGCGAGACATGCTCCGTAAACTCGGGCGACTCCTGCTCCAGAGACGGTGTTTCGGCGCCCGGGAGGGGGCCGTGGGAAGAAGTGGGACCCCCCTCGGCCGATCCTGCCTGGCTCGGTCCGGTCGGCCCGTCGCCCGTGCCGAGATTGCCAACTGTCGAGTCGCTCATCCCTTGTCGCCAACAGGAGTGAAGCTGTGGTAAGCGGCCAGAATCTGCGGTCGTTACCAACCAGTTTTTCTGGAAAATTGCAGATGCCTGCCAGCAGGGTGCTAGGTAGCAGCCCGGCCAAGCCTCCATTGTAAGTCTGGTCTGTGCCGAAGTCAACGAATAAGTCATGATAGCGAAAGAAGTTACACGATTTGCGGATGGAATGCAGGCCGTACGGATCGTGGCCACGGCGGTTTTGGGTTGCCAGTTGAGGTTGTCGCCAGTTGCGGCCGGGCTGACGAGAGAAAAAAAATAAAAAAAAATGAGGACACTCAAAAACGGCAACCAATGCAGGTGCCCGTTTATTAGGCAAACGACCGGGTGCCTTTTCCTTACGCACGCCTGCACGACTTGATAGCATGCTATCGCGGTTTAGCCTAACTGCAATTAGTGCAATGACATCCATGCTGGACTTGACTTCAACGCGATGATTTCAGAAAGTACTCGACCATACACCACTGCAGGAACGGATACCTGTGGTGAAATCGTTGGAAGTTACAAGCAAGGAGGATATGTGATGCTCGAGGCTCAGCAAACCCATAATGTATTTGCCAGTCATGACAACCAGGAAGAAAAGCGGCAGGCGGTCCGTAGTCAGGCCAACCAGCGGTATACCCAGCATCCTGATTGGGTAACGTTTTATCGTGAGGTACTCGGAATCAACGGCATGATTCGTCGTAGTTACCCCGATGCGCAGACTCTGGCTGATTTTGAAAGGACAGAGGAATACGCAGATATCCAGCAAATGCTGGCAAAACTTCGTGAAAAGGGTCGTACCCAGGTCAGCGAACAAGAGCCGACGAGGGTGATCACAGTGCGGATGCCAAAAAGCTTGCATGAGTCACTGAGAGTTGAAGCCCATGAGCGGCACACAAGCATGAATAAGCTTTGCATCTCTAAACTCCTGCAGATGATCGATACCGGCTTAGTACCTCATGAGATATAGGGCAGACGACCCATCTCGTTAGGCTAGCAACCATTTCCTCACCCGCCGTCGGCAGTTGATCTGCCGGGGGCGGGTTTTTTTGTGGGTCGTTGTGAACCCGATTTTGCTCAAACGAGAGATCGGTATCCACGAGGGGGCGGGGTTGTTTCCCGACATTGCTTCACAGCAAGCGTGCTGGCTTGCCTGCAGACTACTCGACGAGGAGATTGTCTGGCCTAAAATGGGGGTTAGACAAAACAGCACGGCTTACGAGGGATTCAGGAGATGG
>JAUWIQ010000096.1 GCA_030605285.1 Planctomycetota bacterium | reverse complement strand
CCATTCCTCAGAAAACCAGAAGAGCCACGCCACACCGCCGGTTGCCGTCGCGGCCGCAATGAACAAGGCATGTTGGATCCAGGCCTGAGGGCTATAAACCAGCCATTTGACATGGGCATCCTCTGCGGCCTGCTCGTTAAAATTCTCGGACATTCGAAGGATCCCTGAATAACCGCCACTTACCCAAAGGGCAGCGACAAACTACCCGAAGCCGGATAGGTTAACGACCCCTCTGAAAAATCTCAAGTATGAGACGGTACGATCTAGATCAAGACCGAGAGAATGGCACGTGGAAAACTTGATCGAGAGAGAATTTAACGGGTCGAGCAACCTTTTAGCCGGTCACGAGGACCCACAACAAACCACCTGCGATGAGCACACTCAGCAGCACGAGGACGATCAGGGCGCGCGGTATTTTGTTCTGATCCTGCAGGATCAACAGGCCGCAAAACACCCCACAGCCCAGCAGCGCCAGATTCCCCGCAAATATCCAGAGAAGCCCCGGGTCGGTCGACGTGAGGTGACCCTGAACGTTCAAAGTGACCCAGGCCACCACGACAAACCAGCTTGCAGCAATCAGCTCCACGAGCGGATAACGTCCACGGATTGGTGAACCGCAGTCATAGCAACGACCTCGCAGCAGCAGCCATCCGATCAGGGGAATGTTGTGCCAGGGCCGGATCGGCTTTTCACACACAGGACAACGACTGCCGGGCCGGAGAATGCTTTTTCCTCTGGGCAACCTGGCAACAACCACGTTAAGGAAACTGCCCACGCAGGCGCCCAATAAAAAGAGCCAGACTCCGATGATCCAATTCCACGTCAACATTACAAACTCCGGAGGCACGAGGCCCACAATCGAATCTTACACGAACCTTACCCGGGAGCAATCAAATAATCCCGTGTAGCGGGCCACCGGGTGCAGCAAGCCTGTCGACCCGCCGCGTGATATCAGGATCTTCCCTGAGCGGTGGCGCGTGGTGGGGTTTCGTGCGCGCATCAATCACCAACGAGCCTTCACAGCCCCAATGCTTGTCTTGCACAAAGGATCCCACACCGTGAATGTCGGCTGCTGGATTGCTACATGTGAATGTCACCCAGAGAAAATTCGCCAGTGAATCCGTAGCAAAGTGACTGTCATCGACAACCACAACCAACGGGAATTCCCCAACCATCTTATCGTCCGGACAAGAATCCAATATTTCCTTAAGGTCTGCTCCCTTGGTAAAGTCTGGCCCCTGCACCACCAAGGCACCGGGAAAGGGAATGCGGGGTTCGCTTAAGCCCTCGGGCAACTGCAGATCGGCGGGCACGGTCGCCGGCAGTTCCCGCCGAGGGGGCCCCACGGCGGCAATCACCACTTTGGAGCCCTCATTCAGGCCGCTGCCGGAATAATCCAGCGTATCGATCGTAGTCCGGGTATGGAAATGCAGATCGCGTCGCCAGTCAACCCGGCAGAGGAAGTACATGAAAAACTGATCTACTTGCTGGATATCGGGAGAGGCGTCACCATTCTCCTCGGTAATCCATAAATATTTTGCCAGCGACAATTGACCCTGTCCCAGAATGGCGGAGGCTTGCGTGAGCAGTTCGGCGGGCCGCGCTGTTTTGTCAAAAGGCACATAACGTTCGCTGCCGATTGCCAACAACAACGGATGGACGCCTGCCGCATCGACTGCATGGACTGCTTTGAGGCCGGGAATCAGGGTGGGGATGATGGGGCCTGTCAACTCATGGATCAGCTCACCAAAAATAGTATCTTCCTGTGGAGGTCGTCCCACAATCGTAAAAGGCCAAATCGCTCCCCGGCGATGATAAACCTTCTCAACCCGCATGACTGGAAAATCGTGTGCCCGACTGTAATACCCCAGGTGGTCTCCAAAGGGCCCTTCGGGAAGTTTCTTGTCGGGAATCACATAACCCGAAATACAAAAATCCACATCGGCACAGATAGGCAGGGCCTCGCCATGCGTGATCATTCGCACCCGGCGGCCTGCCAGGGCACCGGCAAAACGCAACTCGGAAAGCCCCTCGGGTAACGGCATCACTGCGGCAAGGTTCATTGCCGGTGGGCCGCCCACAAAGATATTGACGCGCAACGGCACACCGGCCCGAATTGCGGCGGCATGATGGACGCCAATGCCACGATGCAATTGGTAGTGCATGCCGATTTCCTGGTTGGCTTCATAACGCCCACCGGAAATCTGAATGCGATACATGCCCAGATTGGACTGCCCGATACCTCGGTGCGCAATATCTTCGGTATAGACCTGAGGCAAGGTGACAAACGCCCCGCCATCGTCAGGCCATGAGACAAGCTGGGGCAGTTGATCAATCGTTGTCGTGGCCTGAAGCACTGGTCCATAGCGGACGCGCCGTGGCATGGTATGCCGCGCTGTCAGGGGAACCTTGAGATAACGCGTGGGTCGCCTCCAGAAATCGCGGGCATCCAATTTCAGCTCAATCAGTCGCCGCACATTCTCCAGTGTATGTCGAAAGAGATAGCGCGCCCGCTCTAGGGTACCGAACAGATTGCTGACCATCGGAAATGGCGAATCCTTGACTCGGGCATAGAAGACGGCCGGGCCCCCAACCCGATAAACCCTGCGATGGATTTCAGCTGCCTCCAAGTGGGGATCAATCTCCGCTTCGATCCGCACGAGCTGCCCGCTGGCATCCAGATCATCAACACATTCTTGAAGGCTACGGTAGGTCATTTCCACGAACTCGGTGGGTCACAAAAGGGATAAACGACTATTAGACCGCAGAAACGATCGACTGACCAACGCCCCTCACAAATGTCGGAATGTCTTTTTCGGGTCCGCCAAGCGGTCTCACCCTTTGCAGAGACCCTTGAGAACGACGAGTTTGGAAAACTAGATCGGTACTCAATTCCTGATTGGCGGGAGCGGATCTTGGTTACAGACTCTCGGAGCGTTTGGGAGAAGGTGCTTCAATCGCGTGAAATCACCGTGGGTACATTGTCCCAGGAGGATCAAACCTTAGGTTTAATCTCAGGGGCTACCGGGGATACCCTGACTGACACAACACTTCGCCTGGAATGGTCGAGTGCGGATTCCAAATCTTCTTGCGGGCATCCCTTGCGCGACGCTTGCTCGACGGCAAATTTTGGACTCGTCGTGGGCCATTCCCGAGCCGTATCGCCTGCAAGCACCCTGGGGCAGGACCACGGTCCGATAAAATCCTTGTTAAAAACACCAGGTCTATTCAAATCGCCCAAAGTACCGGTATTTCTCTAAATACTCACTGTGGTTTGTGCAGCCACCCATTTCCTGTCAAGCGGCAAATGCAGCATGTCCGATACAACCGTTACAGGGTCAAGATATGGGGCGGCTGGGCCTGCCTGGTTTGAAAGGCACCCGCTTCAGTAGACCGGTAGATGGCAAGCAGAGGCTGCAGGAGAGCCATTGCGGTCGCTGACCGCTGGCGAGGGGTTCATTCCTCGTCGGTGGGGCGCTGTCACGGAAAATTTTGAATTCTTCAGGAAAGAGTACGAAATCATGATTGACGCGCATTCGTTACGGTTTGGCCTTTTTGTGTCTAGCCTGCTATTCGTCTCCGTTGCGAGCGGACAGGTGGAAACACCTCGCGACCGCGCAAGCGTCGATAATCTGGCACCGATGCTATCAGTCCAGACCACCGCACCAACGGAAATCAGTTTGGGGAAAATCGCGACTTACACCTTGGCCGTAAAAAATATCGGGGGTGCCTCTGCAGAGGTCGTCGTGGTGCAGATTGCCTTGCCTCCTGGCGCGCCGCTGGTTGACTCGTCGCCTAAACCGGGTCGCGTGGAAGATCACATAGCAAGGTTCAACCTGGGGAAAATTGCGGCCCATGAGGAACGCAAAATTCGCTTGCAATTCAAGCCAGAAAAAATTGGGCCGATACAACTCCAGGCCCGTACGAGCTTTGCGACCCAGTCAGATACCAACATTCAAGTCCGCCAGGCAAAGCTGGCAATCCACTGTTCGGCTCCCATCGAGGTCGGATACGGGAAAAGTGTTGAATACAAAGTGACGGTATCGAATCGAGGGGATGGGATCGCCAGGAAGGTCGTTGTCAAGCCAGACCTCCCCAGCGAAACACATATTGACGAGACTTCTACTGCGCCCTGTTCGCTTGAAGAATTGGCTCCGGGTGAGTCACAGGTCTTTTGTTTCTGCGGCAATGCAGTTACTGAGGGCATTTTGGACGCGACCTTTACGGCGAGCGACGATATGGGCCAATTGGTTCAGGCCGAGTGGCAGACCAAGATCAACCGTCCACTGCTCGCGGTTGCCATGAAAGGCCCCGCGATTCGCTATTTACATCGCAATGGCGAGTATGTTGTCAAAGTTACCAATCCGGGAGACGCGGCAACCCACGATATCAAGGTGGTGATGTCCGTACCCTTTGGATTAACCATTTTGGGAACTAGCAAGGAAGCAATCTGCAACAAGACCGAAAATTTGCTTTGTTGGCAACTACCGCAGTTGAACCCGAGCGAAGAAGCATCCTGGTCGGTTTATATACGTGCTGATCAAGAAGGTCGGCAGGTACCACAAACTACGGCAACGACTAAAGCAGGCCTGAATGCAGCCGACCAGATCGCCACCGAAGTCGTGATCCGGCCGCAATTGTATGCAACTGTCATCAATCGAAGCGGACCGGTTGAGGTCGGTGAGATAGTCCATTTTTCAGTGATCATAACCAATCACGGCACGCGCCACGCTGATATTGTCGTCCTGGGTGTGGATCTACCAGAAGGACTCGAAGCGGCACCAATGGACGGCGTATCCGTGGCCGGTAGGCACCTTAGCTTCTCGCCAATCAGTCTCGCGATCGGCCAGAGGCGAGAATTTAAATTTAAAGCCCTCGGGCACAAGCAGGGCGAACATATCGTTCACGTAACCTATGGAGACAATTCGTCGCACTCCAAGCTGGCCGTGGAGGGAGAAGCCTTCTTTTATTCAGACAACAAGGCAACGTACGTCGCGGAAAGACCCGCTTTTCGCGGGGATACCGCTCCCCGATTGCTCAAATAGGGGCCCCACACCAAAAAATTTCCGTGCGGGGGACCCCGCTGGGTGTGTTTGCTCGCGGGAGAGGCAGCAGAGAAACCCACCACCATGCGTCTACGGCCACCTGCGTCAAAGGCCTCCTTGAATGCCCAAACATTCATTACCAATCTGGTGATTACCAGTTTGTAGGATTAGAATTCCTTTCCGTAGGCGTGAATCGCACAGCGGATGCTCACAACATCCAGAGATACCGGCAGTACGAACGTTCGCACCGACTACCGAGCCAGCTGATTCGACTCGCGCCACAAAGGAGATCGTTGTGGACGAGTCAATTCGGATTCGAGTCGGCTGCAAATTTGGCGGCATGGCCTCCGAGTGGAGCCCTGCCGTGTTTCAAGTGCAACCGCGTTGTGGCAAGATTCAGGAACTCCTCGAAGAGTCGTGGCAGATGGAGCCCGATGTTGCCCGCCACGAGTATTTTGACTTGTATGGCAATACCTGTCAGCGGCTCACCGTGCCGTCCGGAGAATTTTCCCTGCGTTACGATGCGGTCGTAAGGACACCCTTTTTGCTCGACGCCACCGATATCAATGCACCTGAACTCACAGCGGACGATCTGCCCGACAAGGTGCTGATTTACACCTCACCAAGTCGTTACTGTCTATCCGACCAGATGGCGACAACTGCGTATGAACTTTTTGGCGCGACCCCACCCGGTTACCGGCGCGTGCAGGAAATCAGCGAGTTCGTCCACAACCACCTGCAGTTCAGACACGGCAGCAGCACACCGCTCACCACGTCCGTCGCAACGTTTGAAAGTGGTACCGGCGTTTGCCGCGAC
Organism: Planctomycetota bacterium; assembly: GCA_030605285.1. The sequence continues at coordinate 1,325 of JAUWIQ010000096.1, read as the reverse complement.
TTCGCTCACCTCGCGGTGACGTTTTGCCGATCGTTTGACATTCCAGCCCGTTACACGTTCGGATATTTGCCCGACATCGATGTGGTATCGGCGTATCCGATGGACTTCCATGCCTGGTTCGAGGCCTATCTGGGCGACCGCTGGTGGACCTTCGACCCCAGAAACAATGAACGTCGTATTGGACGCATCGTTGTCGGGCGCGGACGCGATGCGCTCGATGTGGCGATGGTGACGACCTACGAAAACGCTGTTTTCAATGAACTCTCCGTCTGGGCCGACCGGCTTGCAGACTAAGCCCCTAACCAAACACCGCAGTGGTCTCGGCTGTTACGCGTAGGGTCCCACGCGCCAGGCGAGCAGCATAGAAATCGTTTCGCTGCATTTGCAGAAGTGCTAGCAGTCGTAGTTCGTTTTCTTTAAGCGGCAGAGTCACCGCAACCGATACAACTGATATCCGGGGGGATTCTGAACCTGATCCAAAAATCTCCGGATCGGCATCTGCTGGAACTCGGTTCCCGTAGCATAAAAATCCCCGAAATGTATCCAGCGGCAGTACCCGGGTAGCAGCGAAAAACCCCGGGTGCAAGGAAAACAAAAGACCCTAGTTCACCAACGTTTTCGAGTACCCCGGGCAGGATTCGAACCTGCGACCTGCTGATTAGAAGTCAGCTGCTCTATCCAGCTGAGCTACCGGGGTAGTTTCGATCCATCGAGGAACACAGAACAAGAAAAATCTGGCTGCTGGCGGATCCTTCCACCATGTTAACAACCTGAAAGTGACAATCCCAGATCAGCCACAAGTCTACCTCGCAGACGCACGCCGACAACCCGGAGAAACCCGCTCATTGTCACGCGTTGACCCAAAGGAATTACATCCATGTCCCGTTTTTTTATCTGGTGCGGCTCGGTATTGCTTGCCAGCATCTTCCTCGGCGGCTGTTACTCGGCTTCGCATCACTATCAGCGAAGCTTTCCCAATATGATCGGCTACACCTATCCCAACTGGTGTGGCCCGCCCCTCGTGACACCTCCGAATGGCCCACCGGATGACGAGGCTTACGCGCATCTCATGGAAGAAAAAACGGGGGGATCGACAGACAATGTATCAGTCGCTAAGCCATTCGATGGAACAGCTCCTGAGGCGAGGAACCCATCCGTTGCTGCTCCGTAGCCAGAAGGGCAACGGGGAGATTCACCCCCCGACTGCTGCAGGTGACAAAAAAGCCCTCTCCGGGACTGGCCTAAGAGAGCTTTAGGTGTCTGAGCATACCGACAACGTGCGACAATCTGGCTGACGCTGTCTTTTCTGGCGGACTAGGCCGCTT
>JAUWIQ010000158.1 GCA_030605285.1 Planctomycetota bacterium | reverse complement strand
CTGCCACAATCTTTCAGGGAACGGGGAGACGCCCCCACCGAGTAGCAGAGCCCCCGTTTTTCACGCACTTCCATAAAAAGCCGCGAACTCGAACCCCCACTGAGTACCCCAACCGCTCCCCAGGCCTGAAAGTAATCTTCATGATTGTAAGGGACACTAGGATAAGCTACAGCAATATGTGTTTGACTGGACTCACATTTCAAATGCGCCCGATGTACCTTAAGCGAACCGACGGAAGGCTCGGCCCATGTCCCGGTCTGCCAGTCGCCAAACAACTCTCCAACAAGCTGCTGGAGCTGTTCCCAATCAAATTGTCCGGCCACACCAAGAATCGTACCATTTGGCCGATAGCCACCTACGTACTGTCGACGGATATCCTCCATCGTGATACCCGTCAGCCCGCGTAGATCACCCTGGTGCGATTGTCCCCAGGGTTCCGGATAATGTCCGCGCCTTAGCTCCATCCTGACTTTTTGTGATAATTCGTCATCGACCGCTCGTAATTCCTGCAAGGCAACCTGTCGGCTTGCTTCAAGTTCATCCTCGGGCAACCGAGCGGAGCGCAATAAATCTGCGTAGATAGGGATTGCATCCTTCAGTTGGGATGCCAGCATCGCACCTCGAAAACAAGTATGTGACACGCTGACTCCCTCACCACTCTCAACCCCCAAACCTTCCAGATCTTCAATAAATTGGCGACTATCCCGCGCACCACATCCTCTTAACACCATCTCACAAGTGACATTGGTGAGTCCGGCTAAACTGAGCGGGTCGTAGGCCGACCCCACAGGAACAAGAAAAGCGAAGGCGACCGACTCGAGCGACCGCATCGGCTCGGCAACAAGCACAAATCCGTTTTCATAAGTATGTTGATAAATCGGCATGGCAACTGGTTCTCGGCGGTGTTAGGCTAACACCAGCGTATTATTTTCTCTACAAAAACAAAAATAGCAGGATGCCTCGCCAGAACAGGCCTCTCAGTTTAGCGAGGGCTTGCCCACTGGACAACGGTGGCGCCCACTGGACAACGGTGGCGCTGTGCAGTTACCCCTTCCGGGCCCCTCTCATGAGCGAACTTCGACGCGACCCACTTAGCGGACACTGGGTCATTGTAGCGGAGGGGCGATCGGAACGCCCACAGGACTTTAAAATCAATCATCAAGTGCGATCTCCTGATCAATGTTCGTTCTGTGCCGGTCGTGAAGAGGAAACCCCCGGAGAAGTTTTTGCGGTCCGCTCGCAACGTGATGTCGCCGACGAGGCCGATTGGAAAATACGCGTAGTCCCGAACAAATACCCGGCTCTGCACCTGGATTCTGGTGACATCGGTCTCCCCTCCTTGAGTCCACTAGCTGGCAAGGCTGCAGAGAGCCTGTTTACCGTATCTGCAGGCTGCGGTGTTCACGAGGTCATCATTGAGACCCCAGAGCACCTCGTCCGTACAACGGACCTCCACCCAAAACAACTCGCTGCCGTGATTCGCGTTTATCGCAGTCGTCTTCAAGCTTTACGCGCAAACAAACGGATTCACTCTGGAATTGTCTTTAAGAACGTAGGCCCGGAAGCAGGGGCAACGATTGAACACACCCACAGTCAGTTGATTGGCTTGCCAATCAACTCGCCGCGGCTCGCCGCCGAATTGAATGCCACGAGGGTTCATCAAGATCGCTACGGTAATTGCCTTTTTTGTGATTTAATCGCTGCAGAAAAACAGCTCGACCGCCGGATCGTCGCCACGACCGAACGATATCTTGCACTCTGCCCTTATGCGAGTCGCCAACCGTACGAAACTTGGATTCTTCCCCATGCCCACCAAGCCAATTTCGATACACTCTGTGACGACGCATGTGACGAGCTTGCCGATTTATTGCTGGGTACCTTGCAAGCAATCGATACGACGCTTGACAAGCCTGCCTACAATTACATGGTCCTATCTGCCCCCTTTGACAGCGATCCCGGAGCCGATTATCACTGGAGAATGGTGATTATTCCCCGGCTTACCATTCGAGCTGGATTCGAATGGGGCACCCTCTGCTCTATCAATCCCGTACCGCCCGAAGAGGCCGCGCGCGATCTTCAATTTGGTTGTGAGCGGGCAAACTAAATAAATCACGGCTGCGAGTTGGCCGATTAGGTAAACGAGTGAGGCTGGGCCTAGTTTGCGAACCGGCGCTCTCGACTCCGCTACAAAAAATACCTCGACATAAGGGAACCCCCGATGGGCACGCGGATTCGATTTTCTCTGATCCTTCATAATCACCAGCCGATCGGTAATTTTGATCATGTCTTTGAGCAGGCCTACCAAGACAGCTACCTTCCGTTCCTTGAAGTCTTTGAGCCCTACGAGCATTTACGAATCGCAATCCACACAAGCGGGCCCCTGACCGAATGGCTCGACCGGAACCATCCCGACTATCTGGACCGCTTGCGACAACTGGTCCAATACGGCCGCATCGAAATTATTGGTGGTCCATTCTACGAACCAATCCTGGCAATGATCCCATCTCGTGATCGGGTGGGGCAAATTTGCAGCTACCGAGAGTGGCTAAACCGTCGGCTTGGTGGCGAAGTGAACGGGATGTGGGTGCCTGAACGGGTCTGGGAACAATCAATGACCCGTGACTTGGCAATGGCCGGTGTCCGCTACACACTGCTGGATGATTTTCATTTTAAGAATGCTGGACTTTTGGAAGAAGAGTTGTACGGCTATTACCTGACCGAAGATGATGGTCGGGTCCTGCGGGTTTTGCCAGGCAGCGAACCACTCCGGTACATGATCCCATTCCAGTCACCGGAAGAAACCATTGCCTACCTGGGTCGTATTTCTGAAAAGCAGTCAAATGCGTTCGTTGTCTTTGGGGATGATGGCGAAAAGTTCGGATCCTGGCCAGAAACCAAGCAGCATGTTTACGAGCATGGCTGGCTGCGACATTTCCTGGACCTACTTACCGCCAATCGGGAATGGCTCGATACCACGACACCCACGGCCGCCATGCAGGAGATCGAGCCACTCGGGAAGGTCTACCTACCGGAAGGCAGCTATCGTGAAATGACCGAATGGGCAATGCCGGCGGAACGTCAAAGAGAAAATGAAGAAATTCGTCATCAGCTACAGGAATCTTCTCAATGGCAACGTGTGTCGCAATTTGTGCGGGGTGGATTTTGGCGCAATTTTAAAACGCGTTATCCCGAATCCAATGAAATGTATGCCCGCATGATGCAAGTCAGCAGTCGGCTTGCTGAGTTAAGCGAGTCCAGTGGCGATGCGATGGACCGCGAAATTCTCGATCAAGCCCGAATCGATCTCTATCGAGCTCAGTGCAACTGCAGCTACTGGCATGGTGCCTTCGGTGGAATTTATCTACCTCACTTGCGAAATGCTGTTTATAAACATCTGATCCAAGCCGATTCGCTTCTGGACCAGGCCAGTGGCCGAAGCTCTGGTCCGTGGTGTACCATCGGACGCGCCGATTTTAACTTCGACGGTCAGGATGAAGTTCAGTTAAGCAATAATCACATGGTCGCCTTCATCGAACCCGCTGCGGGAGGCCAACTCTACGAACTGGACATTCGCAACATAGCGCACAATCTGCTGGCTACGCTCGCCCGGAGACCGGAAGCGTATCACCAGAAGGTGCTCTCGGGGCCGACAACCGACCAGGAAAATGTTGCGAGCATTCACGATCGCATTGTCTTCAAGCAGGAAGGCCTTGATCAGCTACTGCAATACGATTCGTATTCACGAAATAGTCTCATCGACCATTTTTATTCGTCGGAGGCCACGCTCCAGGAGGTCCTGGCGGGGACGGAGCCAGAACTCGGGGATTTTGTCGACAAATGCTACCAATTGGAGACCGACCATCGTCAACTTACCGGGGGAGAGGCCTGCGTCCAGGCAGTGCTTCAACGGCAATCGCGGGTTTTCGAGTACGAGATCATCATCACCAAGCGAATCTCGCTCCGCGAGGGGGCATCCACCCTGGACGTGGATTATCTGATCGAGGGACTGCCCACGGACCGTACGCTGCACTTTGCCATTGAATGGAACTTTGCTGGTATGCCCGCTGCCGCGGACGGCCGCTATTTTTACGACCCCAATCAACAACGACTTGGGGATTTGGGAAATCGGATGGACCTCCGCGACGCTACCGGAATAGGTCTTATCGACGAATGGTTGGGTCTGGATGTCGGCCTTTCCTGCAACCGCCCGACGAACTTCTGGACCTTTCCCATCGCAACGGTGAGTCAATCAGAGAGTGGCTTTGAAGCGGTACACCAATCAGTTGTCGTGATGCCTCATTGGTTGATAGAGGGCGATCCGCAGGGGCATTGGGGAGTCAGTATGCGGCTGTCGATCGACACGAATCTGACCCCAAGTCAGCTTGATTCAGACCACGAGATTGCAACAGCCCGCTAACATTTGTGGCGATTTCCCTGCCACTTGCAAGCCCTTAACGATTTTGGTTTGCCAAGGCATACCAGTCGATCGGTTCCGAAAATCGCGTCGCCTGCCAAGCAACCTCAGCAAGAATTGGCACACGAATCCGCTTTTCCAGTTCTTCGCGATTCGCAGAAACACTTCCATCGACTGCGGATTGAACTTGATTCAGAATGATCCCCGCCGTATCGATTCCTTCCCCAAATGCGGCGGCAGCGATCAAAGTCTGCACCGCGTGATGGATGACCCCCAAACGATTGGCCGCGACAAGCACCAGAGGATAGCCAAATTCCTCGGCCAAGGTTGCATTGTAATCCTCCTCGCTCAGAGGCGACATCAGTCCCCCCACTCCCTCAACAATCACAACATCACATTTGTCCGACCAATACATTAGACCTTGCCTTAGCATTTCGCGATCAACCGCGCGGCCTTCTGCAGCGGCTGCTACCGGGGGTGCCAGAGGAGCCTCAAGGACTTGGGGACAGATCGCGGCAAGACAACGGGAAAGACCCGCGGCTTCTTGGAGGGCAAGGGCATCGGCTGCAACAATCTCCTCATCAACACGAGAGCCTCCACTGGCGACCGGTTTATAGACCCCCACTCGATGCCCTTGTTCACAAAGGGACTTCGCAACAAGACAGGCAACGTACGTTTTTCCGACATCGGTATCGGTCCCACTTACGTAAAGTCCCTTTGTTGGAATTTTGAGCATCTAGGATCCATTCCACTCGAGGTAAACATTACGACATCCAGCCAACCGTCCGAGTTCCATCCAGGCCCAGATAGACAACAACCCAATAGGCATCAAGACGCGATTCAGAAACCGGCGACCTGTTTTTCTGCACGAGCAAACGTTCACCCGGCTTCGCGGCTCAAGGATCTACAATTCCAGAAACTCTTCCAGTGCCTCACGCATCACCCCTCGATCTGGGTCGGTCCCGGTCCAGATCTGAAAGCATTGTGCAAGTTGCTCGACCAGCATTCCTTGACCATCAATTACCGCACAGCCACGAGCTGCAACTGCACGCATGAAGGGTGTGCTGGAAGATCCAAGTACAATGTCCGCAACCCCCACCGACGGCAACAACGACTCCCGCGCACCTGGCACCATTT
>JAUWIQ010000367.1 GCA_030605285.1 Planctomycetota bacterium | reverse complement strand
GGTCGGTCGCATCTTCGAACACAAGCGGGGGAAGATACGCGACCGGCTGTTTGCCATAGTTGTCCCGTTGCTGCACCGTGAGTGGCCAGCCGGGGTACTGCCGGGTCTGCGGGTCCGCGAGATCCACATTCCGCGGCCAGCAGTTGAACGTGATCGTACGATTTTTTTTATCGAACACGGCGGTGCCGAAACCGGCCGCAAAGGTGTTGAGAGCTTTGTCAGGCAGCGGATGCTCCATCTTAGGATTGGCCGCTGCATAGCAGATCACGCGGTTACCCAGACCATCGAGATGCTCGCCCGTATATTCCGGGGAGCCGTCTGCGCGGTTTTTGCCTGGCTGCTGCGGATCCCACCAGCGGAGATAAAAATTGGCAATCGAGGGCACACAAAACGAATAGCCCGCATCGCCGTGCGCGTCGATGCCGTGATGAAAAATCGTGCCCAGGTGCTGGTCCCCCGCAATGTGGACCGCAAACGCCTTACGAATCTCCCGCAGGGCCCGGTTGCGACCAGCCTGCGGCCAGCCGTTGCTGTCGAGGTCCGCTCCCAGGCGGCCTACACCGCCATGTACGTGTGCCCCACCGCAAAAGATAGTCTGCGAAAGGACCGCCTTCATCTCGGCATTCTGCCAGTCACTGGCCCACTGGCGGAGAAATCTTAGCTGCCGCTCGCCAAGCAGCACCGCACCCGGCACATCATAGTCGCCCGGACTAAAATCAGTCCGCTTGACGTGATCGATCCGGCTGCCTGTATCGGGTACGAGACCGAGCGGAGAGGATTTGAACTTGCGGTCCTCGAGAATCGCAAAACTGATGCCCCCCACGTTCAGATCCGTGTAGTAGACACCGATTCCCTGCGCGATCGGGGTCGGGTCAAACGGATCCGGAAGGTGGCTGGTCTGCGCCCGCTCCACCTCTTTGACATACTCAACCGATTTAAAATAACCGCCGTCTTCGCCACTACCCCGCGTGGACTTTTTACCCCCGGCGCCCCAGAGATTGGACTGACCCACGTCGTGATCGTCGGGAATCGTCAAGGTCGGGCGGTCCCGGGTCACCTCGCCAAAATCGCGGCCAAACTTGAGCCAGTAGGCCAAATGGTTGTGGTGATCGTACACCTGGTCCCCGGAAAAGAAGAGCAGGTCGGGATCGATTTTTTTGACGTTCTCCACCAAGTCCGTGCGGGGAATGTCGCCACCGCCCGCCGGATAGATCGAGTTGCCTGTGAAGGCGGCCACCACGATTTTTTCTTTTTCGACCGGGTCGCGGCGAATCGTACCCGCGTAAAACGCCGCCGTCCCGTGGGCTACGCGGTAGCGAACCGTGCGCGATGCATCCCAGGGCTCGACACGGAATGTGGCGGTCCATCCCGGCTCGATGATCTTCGCCTTGGCAAGCTCTCGCCAACGGCCGTCGCGCTGGACTTCGAGCCGCGCTTCGCGAGCGGCAGCGGAGGGCAGGGGGTAAAACTGTGCGGTCAGCTTGAGCACTTCGTCCTGCACCGTATAGAGCACAAAACAAATCTGCTCCGCCTCGGAAACTGCGGGGATCGCCAGCAGCGGGTCGGTCGCTGGGGAATCGTCGGCCGGTAGGGTTGCTGACGCAAGCGGTAACAACAGAATTGGCACGGAAACCAGCAAGCGAAAATTCATCAAACTATGTTCCGTTGCCGATGCTTAAAGCAGTGGGCCGGGTGGCGATTGACCACTGCATTGTGCCCATTTCCATTCAGGACTCGGTGGCCACTTTCCAGGATGCACTCAGCTTACCGCATAATGCACATTTTGACAAAAGACCATCCGGTATTCGCCCCACGCCCGTGTTGCGGTAGCCTATCGTAAGAGCACAAGAAGAACTAACCTAAAGAAAAGGTTGGGCGCAAATACCGCGCCTCAGATACCTCGCATACGACGAAAGGCGGTCCTCATGGAAATCGTTGCCAATAGCCTGCTGCAACTCAATGGTCTGAATGGTTTCGGTGGCCTCGCAATCCTGGTGGGAGTGATCTGGACGGCGGTTCTCGCCTTCCAGAAAGAAGAAATCCTCTGGGGTATTTTTTGTCTCGTCTGTGCGCCCCTTGTCGCACTGATCTATGGCATTCTCAACTTCGATCGCGCCATGGTCCCGGTGATTCTCATCATCGTCGGTTTGGTGCTCGGCGGGGGCGGCTACGGCAATCTTCTGTTTTGAATCAGGCAGAGGATCGCTAGTCCACAACGCAGCCGTTCGGCAGGGCAGTCGCGCGCTGAATCGCCGTACATCCTGGGAAAGATCGATACGGCGCAGTATAGATGGGACTCTAAAGGGTTAATTCGAGTCCACCACCGAGTACCGGATCACCAAAGACGGTATCGACCGCCTCCCCACCTCCGCCAGCCGACAATCCGCCTATTTCCTCACTTGCCGACTCGCTACTCGCGCCGTCCGGCAAAGGATCTTCCGTGGCCAGTTGCTGCAGTGCGATATCGGCGGCTCCAGCCAAACCGCTCCCGGCGGTTGCCGCAGCGGTCACCGGTGCAAAGGCATAGTCTTCACGCGTTCCGATAATACCGACGAGATAGATACCGGATGCCTGTCCCCGGAACCGCACCTGGGCCGGGTCTTCCGCGTCGAGCGTGGCGACCTCGGTACCGGAAGTGTCGGTAATCTGCAATTCAATCTCCGTTCGGTCTTCCGTGAGGCGAATGAGGGCCGACTCGATATCATCCCATCCTGAACCGAGCGTGTAGGCAAGCGCCCGTTCCGCCCCCGGTTCCACAACTGCATTCGCATGAGTGGGGAGGGTCGAGGCAAGAAAATCCCGCCGACTCACAAAGCCAAGCTGCAAGCTTCCTTCCGTATGCTGGTTGTCGACTCCACTCGTATCTGCCGCGAGCTCGGTGATGGAAATCTGATCGGCAGCACTATCGGTGCTACCTCCCTGGCTGCCAGCCGCTTCCGCACCATCGGCAAAGACCTGCTGTAGTTTTCCGTCGGGATCTTCAGTGATCGTGTAGTCGCCGGGAGAGAGGCCTTCAAAACGGTAGCGGCCGTCGGCCGCAGTAAACGTCGTTTGCGTCGTGCCATCTGCCGCCTCAAGGCGAATCTCCACTCCGCCGATCGGAGTCTCCTGCTGATCCGGATCCAGCACTCCATTGTTATTGTGGTCTAAAAAGACTCGGCCCGATAACGTACTCGGATTGCTCGGGTCGGGTGGATCCTGCTGATTGAAAAGAACCAGACCGGAAAATTGATCGAGTGTGATCTGAATCTCTCCGTTCACAGCATCGAGAATGAATTGGTCGAGTAGGGCAGGCCCCGTGCTGCCCGCGGGCATCTGGGTCAG
>JAUWIQ010000187.1 GCA_030605285.1 Planctomycetota bacterium | reverse complement strand
CTTTTGAAATGATCGAGCTATCAGCGGAGGCCCGTCAGGGCGATTCAGGGCGTCCTATATTTAACGCCCGCGGTGAGTTAGCGGGCGTCTTATTGGGTGCCAAAAAAGGCCACACGGTGGGCAGCTTTTGTGGCCGTGTCGGCCATTTCCTTGTGGATGTGAACCGCACGCTCGATCAGCACCAACCGGAACGACTCGCAGCAGCGGGTGGTAAACGTCGCGGTCGCCTGGTCCCCGTGCGCGGCGATACGCTTGAGCCCGCGGTTGCGGCCATTGGAGGTGGCCGTCCGTTGTCGGGATCGTCCCCACGGCCAACCGCCATGAGCCACTTCTCTGAGTCACCTGCCAGCGGCACACCGCCGAGGACCTCGCACGGGTCCTTGGGGTCGCTTACCCGCCAGTTATGCGATTTTTTGGGAACCACACCCGCAGAGCAGGCCAAGACATTCTTAGCGACGATCGGTGCTTTGTCTCTTCTCATCTGCGGCATGCGATTTTTCAAAATCGATGACTAAGGCAGAACGCCTTCTTGCCAGGATCAAGTTCTAGCCGCTCAGTCGAGCCAATCCCTATTCGCCAAGCGATCGGGTACATACTGCTCAGTCACATAGCTGATATCCTTGCTGATAAGTGCTTCCACTTCCAGCTTGAAGTTGTTTTTAAGCATCAGGGCAATTTCCTTCTGCCAGGCATATTTGCGCTCAAACCAGGGATATCCCGCAATCTGTCGCGCCCGTTTGCGGTCGTTGTCGTTGAGGGCGATACGCACGCTGGGAGAAAGGTTACAACGTTCGTAGTCCTTGCTCCGCAAACCGATGTAATGCGCTTTAGGGATTGCCATGCGTTGCGATTCATAAGCCAAATTAATCGATCCCTGTTTGATCACGCTATTGATGTAGTACCCCCAGGGATCGTTATCGAGCAAACAAAATATTGGGAGCGCGAGTTCGTTGTGCAGGCGGTTGAGCAAACGTCTCACACCCCGCGGTGGTTGACCGGCCCCATGGGTCAAAATGCAGTTATGTTTTTTCCAAAATTTATCCTCATTAAACCGTTGCCAGACAGTTCCTTTTTCAACATGTAGCACAAATTTGGCCTTACATTTTTTAAACTGGATTACATTCGGCTCGACAATGGAAGGAATACCGTATCCCCCAGACCCCATCCGCGCACAGTCGATCAAATCGCCGTTATCCGCCAGCTGCAGGTTACCGACTATTTCTCCCCGTTTGTCCGCGTAGAGATGCAGTTCTTCCCGGAGGCTACCCAGAAACACTTCCACATCTTCGATGACCGGATCGCAATCAGACTGTTCCTCAAAGGTATTTTCCTTCGTGCCTTCAATCGTATGCTTGAGCATGTAGTAGAGACCACGAATACTGGTATTCTTTCCCTGCTCGATCAGTTGTTTGCAGCCACTGCCAACCAGCATGGTCTGCATGTAGCTTTTCGCTTGGGAGAGGTTGAACAGCAAGCGGCGGTTGGTGTTCTTGCCCATCTCGATGAAACGTTTACGGCGGTTGAATTTCACATTCGATAGACTGCGGGCAGGAATATCGAGGTGCGGATCGCCTCGCCGCCGGGCAGTGGCAACTACCTTGTCGGCCATCCCAACCAATTCCTGCAAGGTTTTGCGATCCCGAGCCTCAAGGCGCGGACGTTTGGTTGCCGTTCGCGAGGCTGCTGTTCGTGTCACCGCGACCTTTTTTCGGCGGGTCTTTTTTTTCGCCATGCTGGGTGCTTTCCGAGTACCGATGGTTTATCAAAGTGGTCGTTTGCAGAGAACGGCTTAGCCGCTGGTCAAACTGTCGGCCACTTCATTGGGGTTGATGATCAACACGTTATCTCCCAGGTCCAGTTCCTCTTCGATCGGTCGGCCCCGGCTGTCAAGTTTGACATCTGCCTCAGCCGTCTTCTTTTTTGCTAACACGAGTAACTGGTCGTAGAGAGTTTTGCGATTGGTGTCGTTTATTTCGCTCACTGCGGTTGCAACCTCGCCCAGGTAGCGGAGGAAGATATTGCGGCGCTCGCCCTCCTGGCGCACGCGGACGCGGCGGCGAAGATACATTCCTAATTTGCGTCCCACAGCCTGAATCGCCAACCGCAATTCCTTCTGGATTTCTGGATACGATGCGATCGCCTCCTTGGATTCACTGGTAAAAGGAACCCAGACGCTGGCCATGTGGACCATGATGGTAACCGGTCCGCTAGGCAGTGCGCCCCGAGACTGACTGAGCCCATAAGGCCGCCAGTTGGCAGCAAGGATACTCTGTGTGATTGCACAAGCGGCGGGCTGGAACTGGAGTGGCACGCGGTTGGCATAGCGCAGCACAGTCATTCCCTGTCCATCGCCCAAGTTGACATTCCGCATCGCTTCATGGAGTTGAGTGACTTCTTTTGGCTTTAATTTTGTCGGAGATTGGCGGGTACCCAGTCCCGACTCCGTGAGAATTTTCTCAGCCGACTCACTGCCGAGTCCATCAAACGTGTGGATCAAGAATTGCCGCAGCGTACGCAGGTCCGTTTCGTGGATTAGTTCGACCAATGTCTCACGCGTAACGCGCTGCGCTGCCGTTGTGCCACCATAGGCCAGTGCGACCTCAATTTGAAATGGATTGCCACGATAGACCGAAGGCGGCCGAGTCGCGGCCGCGTAAAATTCGCCAGGGACAACCTGATGTAATCCCTTGAGCAACAAGGCTTCACCGATTGGTGCGATACAGTCCGTCTTCGGTGCGCTAATTTTTGTCTGCTGAATTGTCTGATAGAGTCGGTCTGCCTCGCCGCGGCCAATCCGCCGAGTACTTGCCCGGCTCTTCACTCCGGCCGCAGTGCAGAGTTTTCGTGCCATCGCAGGGCTGACTCGGGAAAAGGATGAGGTCAGAAATTGCGACATGGTAGTGGCTTCCGAGGCCTTGAGCATCGCAATCAAGCGCCCAAGTTCTACGCCATACGGATGCGGTTTAATCTCTTTCGGTTCAGCGGGAAGAATATCGGTCGAGCGGTGGTACGCGCGGCAACTGCCGTCAGGATCGACGTAGTGCACGGTAACATGCGGGTTGGCGATCGAAGTTTGTGAGAGATATTCATCGACACTTCCCCGACCCCGCTGGTATTTGGCCTCCAGTTCGATCGTCACACGTGTACCACTCACCACCTCTTTAGCCCCCGCGTTTTCTGAGTCTTCCCCATAGCGGGCGACCCATTCGATTCCATGTTTTGTCAGCCACGTTTCGCCCTTGGAACCGACTGGGATATCGACTCCATCCCCACGTCCATTGAGGATTTCCGGCTTATTGTTTTTGGTGTCGATTTGAATCTCATAGTAATGAATGGGTTTACGTTTGGAGATCTTTGAGGAGATTTTCACCGGTTTTCCCGTGGTCAGCACGCCGTACATGCCGGCCGCACTGATGCCGATGCCCTGTTGGCCTCGACTCATCCTCAAACGATGAAATTTCGTACCGTAGAGGAGCTTTCCAAAAATCAGAGGAATCTGTCGTTTGAGGATCCCGGGCCCGTTGTCTTGAACTCCCACTTTGTAGCGATTGGTTCCGGTGGCCTCGACGTGGACCCAGACTTCCGGAAGGATACCCGCTTCTTCGCAGGCATCGAGCGAATTATCGACAGCTTCCTTGATCGTGGTCAGCAGCGCCTTGCGAGGATTGTCAAAGCCTAACAGGTGACGGTTTTTAGCAAAGAACTCGCTGACCGAGATATCACGTTGGCTCGCTGCCATCGATTTGGCGGTAGCTCGCCGAGTGCCGGTACGCTTTACCGCAGACCCGTTCCGCTTGACTCGGGCCGCCGTCCCATTGGAATTATTCTTTGTCGTGGGGCGGTTCTTCTTGCGCGCAACGCTTGCGGCACCACTTTTTCGGGTGGCCGTTCGTGGGGGTTTTTTTCGCTGCGACGATTTCCTGTTTGCCTTGACCTTAGCCAAATGTTCGCCTCCCACAACACATTGGAAAATTCACAACGAACTAGCGCTAGAAACCCCACCGGACCGCCCCAGCAGCGGCCTGCTCTGCCGAAGAGGATTCATGCAGAACGGCGTCTGGTAAACTTTGCGGCCGCTGCGGATTATACCGGTTGTCTGGCTAGGATCCCACCCGATTTCGGGCCAATCTTGTCGCTAACCGGTTAATTTTGCGCTTCCGACACATAAAGATTCACCCGTGCGAGCGTTGCGAACCGAATCTTGTTTTGGAGGCTCGCGCGGAACTCGAAATAGCAGGTTCCAACGCGTCCGTTTGATTTCAACTCAGAAATCCCCACGAACAATCAAAGGAGAATGGAGATGGTGCGCACGACGACTCACAGCGCCCTGTTGGCCATTTGTTTTGTTGGATGTTCTCTGCTCGTCCCCAGCGACTCTGTCGAAGCAAATCCTTATGGGCGTTACAACATGCAGTGTGGTTATAACGTCCCCCAGCAAGACCTTTTTTATAACTATTACCTTGCCGGCGGTGCAGGCGGGGGAGTTCCAGCCCAGTTGTATCTCTCGCCCCGGCCTACGCCCGCTCTCGTCGGTCATACCTACATAACGTATCAACCGCTCCTTCCGCACGAAATGCTCTATAAACATCATCGAACCTATTATCGAACGCACCCAGACGGCACCGGTGTACGCACCAAAATCACCTGGTACTGATTGTCACAAAAACTGGCTGCGAGGATCCTAGGACTCCGAGTACGGAATAAGTAAAGATGAAAATTGCATTTGTTTCTACAGCCATTGTACTGGTGGGCCTGTTGGGAAATGTTGTTGTGGCCGACGCCCAGAATACATGTCCTGACTGTATCGCAGCAGGATGCGTGGCCTGTGGAGGAATGAATAGCCCGGCGTACGCGATGAATTACGGTCACTGCGGACCTCGCTGCCAAGCTTCGTTGGCCTATCCTTGGAATTGCGGATATTACTACCCCCAATGGGGCAGCCCGGTGGCCCGGGTCGGTCCGCCCACCGCAGAACGGCAGTACAGCATGGGATGGGGAGGGGGAAATACGCGGCTCACCCGGATCTATCAGCAGTTCGGCCGCCCGTACCCGGGCAACGCCGTAGTCAGTCCAGGGCGACGATTTTTAGCCACCCCCTATTGGCCAAGTGACACG
>JAUWIQ010000213.1 GCA_030605285.1 Planctomycetota bacterium | reverse complement strand
GCTCGAAAGCGGCACCCCCCTCACGGCGGCCGCCTCCGCACTGGTGGTGACCGGCTCATGGTGCAAAATATCGTAAGCAATGCTCTGCTCACTGAGCAACTGTTCAATCTGCTGCAGAACCGTTGCGGACATTCTTCGGTGTCCAATGTAAATGCTGCCAGGGTAAAAGAAGAATTTCTAAGACTTGATAATCGATTATCGCGTACGACCGCTAAATTGTAAGCCGCTAGAAACATGGACTCCCAGGACGGCTGAGCGACTACCGAATAGACCCGAACGTTGCAGAGGACTGGCTTTTCACCGCTCAAAAGATTGTTTCATCTTGCCACAGTCTGCGATGGTTATTACCCTCTTTGCATATTGGTGCCGCCGGCCTGTGTATTTTGCAATTCGTGTTGCTCGAGGAATTTTTGGATGATCCGTGTTTTGCGTGAGATGGTTGAAGATCCAGAAACACCCAGCGGTCAGTGGTTTGCCTGGATTATTCAATTCATCATCTTCGGGGCGCTGATTTCATTTGCAATCGGTACGATACCGGGACTCTCTCCAAGAGTCCGCCACATCTTGTGGTGGGAGGAGGTGATCACGGTCGCTTTTTTTACCTTGGAATTCTTTCTCCGCATCTTCGTTGCCCGCAATAAGCTGGGTTACATCTTCAGCTTTTTTGGCCTCATCGATCTGATGTCCATACTCCCCTTCTATCTCAACATCGGAGTCGATCTGCGGGCCCTGAGGACCGTCCGGCTGATGCGGATCTTCCAAGTCTTGAAGCTGGTCCGCTACAGCAAGGCAATCCAGCGGTTTCACCGCGCATTTCTACTTGCCAAGGAAGAAGTCGCCCTGTTTTTCTCGTTTGCTGGTATCCTTCTGTTTGTGGCGGCCGTGGGGACCTACTATTTTGAACGGGAAGCCCAGCCCGATAAGTTCGCCTCCGTATTTCACAGCCTTTGGTGGGCGGTGATCACGCTCACCACGGTCGGGTATGGGGATGTCTATCCGGTAACGCTTGGGGGACGCATGTTTACGATTTTGGTGTTGATGGTCGGTATCGGTATTGTGGCCGTGCCGACGGCGATTGTCACTTCCGCCCTGAGTCAGGCCCGGCTGTTGGAAGAGCAAAATGATGAAACAGAGGGGGAAGACAGGTCGCCGGATCGGGATTCTTCAGGCCCGTCGATCCAGGATGAATGATCCAGCCAGGCGACGCGACCCCGCAAGGCAGATGCCGGGATGACATTTGTGAACGAAGCCGATGCAGTACTCAAGTTGCTCAAGGCGCAGCAAGTTCATTTGGTGCTTGCCGAGAGTTGTACGGGTGGCCTCGTAGCGGCACGACTTGCCGAGGTGCCCGGTGCCTCTCAGTGGTTCTGCGGTTCGGCCGTGACCTATCGGGAACAAACCAAAGAGGCCTGGCGCGGCGTTTCGAGCGATGCGCTTGCCCGCTGGAGCGGGGTGAGCGAACCGGTCTCCGTGGAACTGGCCGTGGGTGTCCTGGAGAAGACCCCCGAGGCCTCTCTGGCCGCCTCGGTCACGGGACACCTGGGGCCCGACGCCCCGGTTGATTTGGATGGCGTGATCTTCCTTGCCACTACCTGGCGCGGGAAAAGCGATTGTGTGACCGTGCGGCATCAGCTTACGGAACGCGAGCGGTTGCCACGTCAGCAGGAGGCTGCCGGGTTGGTTCTGCAGCAGCTTGTGAAAGTGCTTTCTGAAGGCGAGCTTCGCGTTTGCTGAACGCTCAGGATGTCGCAGGGAGAATCTCACATGGGTCGGTCCCACGGCAAAGCGCACAGGATTCAGTGCCTTGCTGCGTATGACGGAGACAGCCCTCAATCCGCTCCGCCATGATTTGGCCCATGAGCGGGTGTACTCCCAGCGGAGCGGTTACCAGATAACGGACCTGGGGGTGGTTCTGCGCGGCCTGAGCTGCGAGTGCCGGGATGTCCTGATCCCAGTGGCGTCCGGGGAGGAGAAAATAGGGGTGGATGACCACGAGCTTGGCGCCCTGTTGCACGCAGCGGGCAAAGGCGGTCTCGATCGAAGGCTCCGCCAATTCCATGTGGGCCGGCTCGACAATCGGGTAGTCGGTCGTTTGCCGAAACGCGGCAAGAACCTCCAAGAACATTTCGTTGCTCTCACTCCGCCGTGATCCATGATCCACGACAATTACGCCGGTTTCGGCGGGTGGTATCACGCGAGGCGAAGTGGACATGGGGCAGCTACCTGCTGGCTTCTGGTTTACCCATAGGGGCCTTCATTGTAAGCCACGCCTCGCGGGGAAACAGTCGGGGTTATCGCGAGGATTCGGCGCACGCGCCGCCGGCGGGGAGAGGTGCCGCAACCGCCACAAGATGGACTATACTTGGCAAGCAGGATCCGGGAAGGGACCTTGGCCCGGGTGACCGCGGGCCGTTACGCTTCGTTAGAGACTCTCATTTGGAATCAGGATCGGCGGATGAATGGTCATTGGCTGATTGGTCTCCTGTTGTTGCTTGCCAGCTTAGTTTTTGCAACTCGAGGGGTACTCATGATGTTTGCGTCGCGTCCGGATAATTTGGGGACCAGCGAAGGTCGACTCGCGGGTTGTCCGAAATCACCCAATTGTGTTTCCACAGAGGCAGCGGATGCCGAACATTTCATCAAGCCGCTACAGTTTGAGGGTGCCGCGGATGACGCGCTCGACCGGCTCATTGCGGTAGCAACGAAGATGCGGGGTACGACGCTTATTTTGCGCAAGGGCGGATATCTGCATTTTGAGTGTCGTAGTCGCTTGCTTGGATTTGTGGATGATCTCGAATTTTTTGTCGAACCGGACCGGCAGCAGATTCAGATTCGCTCCGCATCCCGAGTGGGCCATTCCGATCTGGGCGTGAACCGATCCCGCATAAAGCAAATTCGAAATGTTTTCGAAACCACGATGGGAAAGTACTTCTTGACGCGATTTTCTGGCCCTGCTTACCCCGCTTTGATTTTCCATCGCCCCCTTTCGGGCTGTTGCCGATGGGCAGATTTTCTGGACGTGCAAGAGATCCCAGGCCTTGCGCAAACAGCAACACATCTCTAAGCGTTGTTGTTTTGTCGACTGGGACCGGGCCGCCGAGGGCTGTTTCCTGCCTGGGGCCTTTTCGTCGTTTGCCCATCCCCTAAAATCAGCGCTTCACCCACCCCTTACTCACAACTCTCTTCCCGCGACCCGGCCTTCGATTTCAGGCTGGGTTTCCTAGTGAAGACCCACCGAGTTGTGCGGCACATGAGAACCCGAGGAGGCGTCATGGCCCTGCCCACGTTACGCAACGCGATTGCCACCGCCCTACTGCTGTCATTGCTGGCACTCAGTCCGGCTTCGGAGGCAGTTGCCCAGCAACAAGCGCCCGTCACATTCTCCAAGCAGATTGCTCCCAAGGTCGATCCCGCGACCGGGAACTATTCAAGCCTGCCCGTGAGTTACTATTACGATCCCGTGATGGAGGAGGAAGGCCTGTTTGACGGTTCCCTGCGAGTCCATCTTTGTTTGGGTAAAAATGATAAGATTCCTTTCGACCAGCCGCTCGTGGCCGAAGTCAAGTTGACGGATTTAAGTGACTCAACGCATTCTCATGTTCGCTTTGTACCCCTGGTCATGGGCCGGGAAGTGGTCCGGGGCGGGACAGGCAGTCGGGCTGCCGACGATGCGCCCAATCCAACAGATGAGGCAGGCTCAGATGAGAACCCAGCGGTGCAGTTCCCCGTGGTGCGTTATGCATCTTTTGACCTGAAAAACAAGTCCTGGAAGCCCCCGCTGCTCCGCCCGGCCCGTGTCTATCGACTGTTTGTGAATCTGCACCGCCAGGCAGAGAGTCAGGGCAGGCAGACGCTCATCGGCCCAGTGCCTCACCCTTATTACACGGCCACCACGGGTGCGACACGGCTTGACCGGGCTCGGCGGCGGATTGTGATGCGGACGTTTAAAGAGTTTTATTACCGGCAGAACGGTTGGCGAACGGGGGAAAATTATCCGATGGACTGTTATGCCTACTACATGTGGGCCACCGGGTTTTGCACCGTGGGTGCAGAAAATGGCCGCACCCAACTACACAATCTGTTTGGTAAAGAGAATTCCTACAATCTCGGTAGCCACATTCCCGCTCTGAGTGAGCAGGCACCAATCCATGGCGACTACGTCCGCATGCCGGGCCACAGCTTCATGCTCTTGAGTTACGATGCGGAACGAGGTCAGGTCTGGACGATGGAGGGGAATTTCAACAGTACGGTGGAGGTGGTGATTCGTACGGTCGGTTCCAGTTGGACCGTAGGTCATTTAAGAGACGGCCATATTCTCCCCTCGTTGTTCCGCCTCTGGCAAAATCGCCCGCGAATTTTTGGCAGCGGTCGATAGCGAAAAGCCAAATCGCCGGGTTGGGGCGAGGAAACGCTCCGTTACTCCTGGTCTGCACATTTGTCGTGCAGATTGACGACTTCCAGGGTAACGTGACGAAGCACGTTGCTGTTTTGGGACTTGCGGGCAGCGATCGTGGCAATCTTCGCGCAGGTATCCAGAAAATCCCGATCCTGGCAATCCTCGGCTTGTGCGAGCAGGGTGCTCGCAAATTGAGCGACCACGGTAAACTGCTGGGGACTGGCAGCCTGATCGTTGACTTGTTTTAAGAGGGCCAATTGCCCATCCCGCAATGGCGTGTTGTTGAGTTTTGAGCTTCCGTCAACAAGTTGTAATGCGACGGAAACATTCCCTTGAGCAACCAGGG
>JAUWIQ010000307.1 GCA_030605285.1 Planctomycetota bacterium | reverse complement strand
ATCTGGTACTCTTTGTGGATGATGTGTTGGTTCAATCGATCGTCGACTTACAGCGCGCGTGCAGCCGCATTGAGGGGGGTGGTACATTACGTGTGCTGGTTCGCCGGGGAGAGGGGCTTGAGAAATTAGAACTGGAAACAGAGATTCCCGAAACGGACCTTGAGGCACCGAAAGGGACCCTGCGATGAGTCGGCAACGTGTTGGGAGGATTGCTGGGCGGGAGATTCTGATCACTCTTTTGCTGTTATTCTTGTGTGTGGAGCATGCGCAAAGCGAGGATTTGGCTCGGCTTGAGGAACAGGCGATCCAGAGGGCTGCCGCCAGCGTGGCGGACTCGATCGTGCAAATCCAATGCGTGGGAGGCCGACGACGGGTCGATGGGGTGTCTTTGGGGGATGGACCCGGTACGGGATTGATCGTTTCTCCCGATGGATTGATTCTCACGAGCCGCTTCCACTTTGCCCGCCAGCCGACCGCGCTCCTGGTCACGCTACCGGATGGGGCACGTTTACCGGCCCGCATGCTTGCGACCGACGCCAGTCGCGGTTTGGTACTCCTGAAGGTCGATTTGCCTGCCGCTACCCCGCCGCTCCCGGTGCCCACGGCCGCGAGCGCTGACTCGGCACAGCCGGGTGCCTGGGCGGTGGCCCTCGGGCGAACCTTTGATCCTGCGGAAGTCAATGTTTCGGTGGGTGTCGTGAGTGCCACCGCGCGCATCTGGGGCAAGGCAATTCAAACCGATGCCAAAATTTCACCGAGCAATTATGGAGGTCCTCTGGGCGATATCCATGGACGCGTATGGGGGCTGCTCGTGCCCCTCTCTCCGAGTCGCGATGGCGAAGTGGCCGGTGCAGCGTGGTACGATTCGGGCATCGGCTTCGCGATCCCCTACGAGACAATCCGAGAGATTCTTCCTCGGCTGGCCCGCGGCGAAGATTTACAAACCGGCTTTGTCGGGGTGAGCCTCGTGGACGAGCAGAATTTATTCGGGATTATGCCTCAAATTCAACTCGTGCACCCTGATTCACCTGCAGCCAAGGCGGGACTGCAGAAGGGAGATCGCATCGTGGCGGGCGACCGTGAGGCGGTGGAAACGATTGCCGAGTTGATGTACCGGCTGAAGCCACATTTGGCTGGTGATGATGTGGAACTTCTGATCCAGCGCGAAGGTGCGCAGTTCGGTAAAAAGATCATCGTCGCCCCCGATCGCGACATTTCCTGGCGCAAGACGCCGGGGGACGCAAAGAAACGTCTCCCACCGGGCCAGCTCCCTGGACGCAATAAAAAAGATCGGTTCGATCATCTCTAGACGCGGCGGATCAGCCGCACAATCAGCAAGATGATCACGGCACCCACCGTGGCGGTGATGAATAGATCCAGGTAACCCCCTCCGCCGATGTTGATGCCAAGCAGATCGAAGAGATAGCGTCCTGCGAAGGCTCCCACGAAGGCAACGAGAATATCGCCCAACAGTCCGAAGCCCCCACCCCGCGTGATCACACCCGCCAACCAGCCGACCACCACCGCAATCAGCAGCAGCACGACAATCTGTCCAAAGTCCATCGATCCCAAATTATCAAGCATATGGGTTTCTCCTGATTTTGAGGCGACGGTAGTGTTTTTAGTCAGTAGCCTGTTGAGACGGCAGTATTATTCTCCTGCAGGGACCGTTTGTCCCGCGTCTTGCGGATCTCCGGGTGGTAACGCCTCATCGTCGCTGACGACGTAGAGCAGCATCGCCAGGAGCATCATGCCGATCACCACCCAGGTTTTCCAGTTCTTGTGTGCTCCCCTGCTCTTTTTGGAGTGCTGCTGTTTCTGATGTTTGCGCGAATTTTTGTGTGATTGGCTCATGGCATTATTCTCTATCTAGGAGGCTTTTTGGTATTGCTTAACAAAGGAAATACTAGGTCGCATGCACCTCAACCGATTCAGCAGTCTCTTTGGCCACTTCACCGCCCCGCACCACCTCTTCGGCAGTGCCATGCAGGATGACCAGGCAGCGTCCTTCACGAAGTTGTTTGTCGTCGAGGGCCAAACTGTCTTTGGTGAGTCCCAGGTGCAAAAGACCTGCAAAGACCGCTTCAATCCCACCGAGTACCGCCCCACCCTCCAGGCCGCCGACGATCATGCTCAGCAGCGGTCCACCGACCAGTAGCGGCCCGATGCCGGGGATAAACAAAAATCCAGCACCGGCCAATACACCGAACAAGCCTCCCCACAGGGCGCCCTGTTTGCCCCAGAAGGACACCGTTTCCCCGGTGGTGACATAACCATGAACGTGTGCATCTTCGGCGTGGTCTTTGCCAACGACGGAAATTTTTTTCTGATCGAATCCGGCGGCGGCATACGCTTCGACCAATGCCATCGCCTGTTGATGATCCTTGACGACAGCAATACAAATGTTGTGATCCGACATGGCTCTCTTTCACAGTTTTGACCGAGGGACAAGCGTTTTTTTCCGTTGCGGCCCACCCCATTCTTACCGCTCAGGGCACATTGTAAAGGGACCCGGTAATTTATCCGTCCGCTTCACAGTCTATTTAATTGCTTCTCGGTCTCGGGCCGGTGGCGTTTGTGCTGCCGAAGCGGCGGAGGCAGGAACACCGAGCGTGAGACCTTTGAGCCGCAGCGCATTGCCGATGACCGAGACGCTGCTGAGGCTCATCGCCAGGGCGGCAATCATCGGATTGAGCAGTAAATGTGCAGAAATGGGATAGAGAATTCCTGCGGCAAGCGGAACGCCGAGAAGATTGTAGCCGAAGGCAAAATAAAAGTTTTGACGAATGTTGCGCATCGTTGCCCGACTCAGTTTGCGGGCCTGGAGAATACCGCGAAGATCCCCTTTGACGAGGGTGACCCCCGCCGATTCGATGGCGATATCGGTCCCGGTACCCATGGCGATCCCGACGTCGGCCTCTGCAAGTGCCGGGGCATCGTTGATTCCATCACCGGCCATGGCCACTTTGTGCCCTGCAGACCGCAAGCGTTTGACCGCCTCATGCTTGTCTTCCGGTGTCAGCGCAGCTTCGAAGTCGTCGAGATGGAGTTGGGTAGCGACAACTTCGGCCGCCTGCTCGTTATCGCCGGTGAGCATCAGCACGCGGAGGCCCCCGCGCTGTAGATCTTCGACCGCCGCTCCGCTGGTCGGCTTGATCGGATCGGCGATGACCAGCATGCCTGCCGCCTTCCGGTCGATCGCGATAAAGACGACGCTCGCGCCACCGGTGACCTGCTGGCGGGCTGCTTGCAGTTTTTCGATTCCGTCGACACCCTCCGCTTTCAGCAGTCGTTCGTTTCCTAAAAGAATCGCTTCTCCGCTGACTTCTCCACCAACTCCACCGCCGGTGAATGAAGAGAAATCCTCGACCGGTGGGTACGCTAGGCCGGCTGCGGTGGCCGCCTGGGTGATGGCCCGCGCGAGCGGGTGTTCGCTATTTTGTTCCAGACTTGCCGCACGAATCAGCAGTGCCTGTTCTGTATGCCCATCCAGGGGGATCGTTCGAATCAACTCTGGCCGACCCTCAGTCAGCGTCCCCGTTTTGTCGAGAGCCAGCGTATCGACCTTTTCCAACCGCTCGAGGACTTCGGCATCTTTAATCAACACACCTTCCCGTGCACCGCGACCGATGCCGACCATAATCGACATGGGGGTGGCCAGCCCAAGCGCACAGGGACAGGCAATAATCAACACGGCCACCGAGTTGACGAAAGCCCAGGT
>JAUWIQ010000264.1 GCA_030605285.1 Planctomycetota bacterium | reverse complement strand
GGCCGATTTGAAAGCGGCCGCTGCGACACTCACCCAAGAAGCACGCGAGGCCTCAGCCCTGGTCACGACCGGGATGCAGGAATTAAAGATCCCCTGGAGTGGTGAGTGGACCGATCGGGAGGCCTTTGCCAAAGCGGCCAAGGCGGGCACCGCGGGAATGCGGCTCACGAGAATCCGCAGCACGCTCGCGGCCCGCGTTGCCCGCACCACTGCGGTTCGCCAGCGTTTCCCCCAAGCGATCGTGGCCTGGTACTTGGCCCTCAAACCGCCTCCACGCATTCTGACAGCGGAAGAAACGGCCACCACCCACACCGCCACGATCGAACCGGCCATCCCCTTTTTCCTCTGGCCGACACTGATCGTGGTGATCGGACTCCTCGCTGCAGCAATCGGGTTGCTGGCGGGCTTTAGCAAGGTCAAGCTCAAACGGCTGATTGAAAATGTTCCCATCCGGCGTGCCAATGAGGTCGCTATTGGAATTACGGAGCTAAAGGGCAAACTCAAACATGAAGAAAAGATCGACGTACTGGACGGCCCGCTCACGCATAAACCCTGTGTCTGGTACCACTACAAGGTCCAAGAGTGGCAGGGGAGCGGCAAGAATCGGCATTTGAAAACCCTTGAGGACCGGACTCGGTCCACGCTCTTTTTGTGTCAGGATGACTCGGGAGAGATTCTGGTTGCACCGGCAAAATCTCGCATCATCAGTGGTCGCAGTGCGCGACGCAAAAGCGGCGAGAAAATCTTTACGGAGCGGGCGCTGAGACCCGGGGACCCGCTCTACATCCTCGGCTCCGCGGAGGTGGATCCCGCCACGGGGGACTCGCTGCGGATCGAAAAAGGGCCTCAGAATCTACCTTTTTTGATTTCCAATCTGCCAGAACACGTGATTATGACGCGAGAAATTGTGTCGGGTTTCTGGTTGCTGGCCTGTGGGATCGCCGCGGTGGCCGCCGTGCTGCTCGGCCTGCTGCTCTACAATGGCCGGGTTGCGGCCGTAGACCAACTCATGGCCGCGGCTGCATCCATCTTTGCGGTCTGTGCCGTCGTCACGGCCATCATGTACAACGATCTTGTTTTTTTAAAGAAACGTATTGCCTGGGCAGCCGCTAATATCGAGGTCGCACTCAAAAAACGTGCGAATCTGGTTCCCCAACTTGAGACCATCGCCAAGGGATATATGAAATACGAAAAGGATGTCCAGCCTGCGCTCGCCAGCCTCCGTACGGCCTGGTCGCAAGAAGACATCAGTCCCGATAAAGCAGGCGAATCGGTACAGGCGTCTCAGCAGGCGACCAATAAACTCCTGGGACTCCGTGAACAATATCCCGAACTCAAGGCCGATACACTCACCGATCGCCTGATGCGAGGCATCGTGGCACTCGAAAATGAAATTGCGGCCCGACGGGACGGATACAATGCCGCCGTAAAAATCTATCGCACTCGAATCCACTCGATTCCTGAAGTGGTGCTGGCCAAAATATTCCATTTTGAAGAGGTGCCGTTTTTGGCCTGGAAAGGCGAGATCCACCCACTTACAAAACTCGATTTCAAGGGCCCCGATCGACCGCAACATGAACTTGGCAAGAAGGACATGACAAACGAGTAGCGCAGCGGTGCGAACCCTAGGAACCGCATCGCCACCACGAAAACGTACCCCTAGTTATGAATACACTCTCCCAATCATCCCGAGACCGATTTCTGCAACGTCTGGGGAACTGGCTGCGGCGGGGGCCCATCTCCGGAACCCCGCTGACGATCATCCTCTCCTGTGTGATCGGAATTGCAGCCGGGTACGGGGCAATCTTGTTTAACATCTTGATCCGAAGCATTTCCACCTGGAGTGTGCGGGAGGCTTATGCCGCAGCCAGTTCCCTCTGGTTCTACTGGCTGCTCTTGGCCATCATCCCCGCAATCGGTCTCTTGATCGTATCCTGGATAACTCGCCGCTTCGCCCCGGAGGCGCAGGGACATGGGGTTCCCGAGGTGATTGCCGCCGTTGCACGGCACGACGGGGTGATCCGCCCGCGGGTCGCAATCGTGAAGATCCTGGCCAGTGCCATCTGCATCGGGACCGGAGGCTCGGTCGGTCGGGAAGGCCCGATTGTTCAAATCGGCTCGGCGCTCGGTAGTCTGGCCGGCCAGATCTTCAAACTCTCTCCAGGCCATCTGAAGGTGCTCGTTGCGGCAGGTGCCGCGGCCGGCATCAGTGCCACCTTCAACGCCCCGCTGGCCGGGGTGATGTTCGCCAGCGAGATTATCCTGGGCAGCTTTGCGGTGGAAAGCCTCGCACCCATCGTGACCGCAAGCGTGGTCGCCCAGGTAATCCATGTTCAGGCGAGCAACGAGGGTTGGTGGCCCGCATTTGGGGAACTGAGTTATGAGTTTATCGGAGACTGGGGTCAGGTTCCGACCTACGTCGCGTTCGGTCTACTTTGCGGTTTGGTGGCGGTGAGTTTCACCAAAATGCTCTACGCGTTTGAGGATCTGGCAGAAAAGCGGCTGCGGATTTGGTGGCAGCGGGCACTGCTGCTGGGAATGGTCGTGGGGGTGATTGCCGTGACGTACGAGTTGATCCTGCCTCGTGTGGCACCGACCGCCGACCGGGAAATCACCACGCCGGCACTCTATGGAGTCGGATATGAAGTAGTCCACCGCGCCTTGCGTATGCAGAATGAACTCAAGCCAGTCGATCTTCGAGATGAGAACAGCGAGACCATGCCTGCGCTCGAAGGCAAGCAAACCAACGACCAGATTACTTTGGACACGAGTCGCATGCGGGCCGAGTTGTTTTGGTTTCTTCCGTTGATTTTTTTGAAACCGCTCCTCACCAGCCTCACGCTAGCGGGCGGGGGCTCGGGGGGTATTTTTGCACCCTCCCTGTTCCTGGGCGCTGCCCTGGGGACTTCGTTCGGATTGATTTGCAATTTGATATTTCCTCAATTCAGTGCCAACCCCGGAGTCTATGCGATTGTCGGCATGGGCGCGGTCGTGGCCGGCACCACCCACGGAGTGCTGAGCGCGATCTTAATCGTCTATGAAATGACTGGAGATTACCGGATTATTCTTCCGATCATGATCGCTGCCGGACTCTCCAGTTGGCTGGCGCGGTTTATTGACCCGGAAAGTATTTATGAAAAGAAGCTCAGCCGCAGGGGGGAATTGACCCCCCGCGGACTCGACATGCATCCCCTGGAACACATCCGCGTTCGCGATGTGATGATCCGCGACTTTCCCACCGTTGCCCATGCCGACAACGTCAACCAGATCGTGCGGGTGGCCCGCGCAAATATCCATATTGAAAGCCTGCCGGTGATGGATGGGGAGGGAAAACTAATCGGTATTATTCGGCCCGAGGACCTACACCGCGTGCTCGACTCCGATTTGTCTCCGATGCTGGTGAACGCCGAAGACATCGTGGCAAAATCGCCCCTCGCGGTCTCCCCCGATGAAAATCTGCTTGAGGCGATGCGAGACTTCGGCACTCGGGACGTGGACACGCTCCCGGTGGAAACGGGCGTGGGACCCTCGCGACGGCTGATCGGACTGCTTCTGCGGTCTGATGTCTTGAGTCGCTACCGCCGGGAAATGCTGCGACGACGCTAGGGCACCCGCTCGCCATGACGGTAGGACTCCCGCTTGGTTTCTCGGCCCTGCGAATCCCAGAGAATCAACTCGCCATGCAGCTTTCCCGCGGCGAGTTGACTTTCTCCCTGCCGCTGTCCGTTTTCGTGCCACGTTTTTGCAGTCCCCTCCAAGAGGCCCTCACGGTAGTGCCCCACGCACTGACGCCTGCCCTGGGCGTACCATTTTGTCGCAATCCCCTCGAGTTGGCCCTCTCGATAATACTCGAGGAGACGCAACGTGCCATCGGGATAGAGCTCTTTGACCCAGCCGGTGTAGGGCTGTGAATTCTCTTGTTCGTACAATCGTTTGTTGGGCAGAGCTCCCCGCAGTTCGGTGGTGGCCCTCGGCGCCGCGGCGGCCGCACGCGCAATGATCTCCGGAGAGTTTCGCGCCTCGGGAACCGTCTCGGCGCACCCTGCCAAGACAAACAAGACAATCGCTAGGATTCCGAACCGCCGGTCGCAACGACTGTGCATCGAGAGAGAACCCTTCCTGGTATCG
>JAUWIQ010000123.1 GCA_030605285.1 Planctomycetota bacterium | reverse complement strand
TCCGCCGCTAATTCTTTCCATGGCGTTGTTGGCGCGACCAGCGTTAAATCATACAGATAGCTATCGACCGGATAATAATGGCTCTTCGACTCCGCCAGGGCGTCAAAACATTTTCCCAGTGAGTCCCGCGCAGCTGCCTCATCGCCCGCCATCGCACATTCGGCAGCGGCAATCAGCAAATTGGAGAATCGATCGACATCGAGCAAACTACTGTATCGCATGCGGACGGTAAGCACCTCGGTCAACAGATGGCAAAGGCCAAGGGCAAGGAAATCAGCCAAAATCTCAGGATCGAGGTGGTGCGGGGTAATGTCCGCCTGTTTTAATGCACGCTCCATGATTTCATTTCGCTCTGGCACCTCCGCACAGTCCAGTACCATTGCGCCTTGCTCGCGCAACGCATCGAGCCAATAACCTGGCATATCGTCGCGGCATATCT
The DNA here is from genome assembly GCA_030605285.1 of Planctomycetota bacterium. The sequence goes on along the minus strand of JAUWIQ010000123.1, from coordinate 6,014 downwards.
GAGGCAGTGTGACCAAGGCGCCTTCCCACGATTTTTCCTCAGCATCATCATTCCGCCGCCAGGTTGGCATACATCGCGCATGGGCAATCAGTGCCGGATGCCAGAGTGCCGTGTAGGCATCGAGGACTTGATCTGCTGCAGATCCCTCAAGATGGAACGGGAAGTCATCCAGACTATGGCAGGGAAGCAGAGCAATAAGCTGTTGATAGCTCATGAGCATTTTTTGGCGGCGCAGAAACACACCTGCAACGATATACTGACAACCAGTCCTAATTTCCGAAAGAAAACGAGCCCTTATCGTAACGGAAACGGAATATACAATACATCCGGTTGAGCCCTACCATTCCGCTTACGGGAGTGAGAAAAATTGCAAACCATCGCACTCGCGTTGATCATTCTGCTGGGTTTGCTCTTACTGGGACAGGGAGTTTTGGTGCTTGGCTTGGCGTGCGGGCTCCGCCGCTACAAAAGCCCCCTTCTTGCGGATCACGAATGTCCCAAGGCCGCCATCGTTTTATGCCTGCGGGGCACCGACCCTTTTCTCGCTAACATTCTCTTGGCGCTCCTTGAGCAAGACTATCCGGATTACGAAGTACGGATCATTATTGACAGTCGCCAAGATCCCGCCTGGGAGTTGGTACAAAACGTTGTCAGTGGACTCGATGCGCCACCGGTTCGAATCGAAGCGCTGGAACAAATTCGCAACACCTGCAGTCTTAAATGCAGCAGCCTGATCCAGGCCGTTGCGGGTCTCGATGAATCGTATCAGGTGGTCGCTCAAATCGACGCGGATACTCTCCCTCACAAAAGCTGGCTCCGCGAGCTGGTAACACCCCTCCGCGACGATCGGGTGGGAGCGGCGACGGGAAACCGCTGGTACATGCCGGAACAACCAACCGTTGGGGCAATGGTTCGCTATCTGTGGAATGCCTGTGCCATCGTGCAAATGTACTGGTACCACATTGCCTGGGGAGGGACGCTGGCAGTGAAGACCAGCGTGATCCGTAAATGCGGGCTTGTTGAACGGTGGGGCAAGGCATTTTGTGAAGATACCATGCTTTACGAGGTATTGCGGAAAGAACAGCTACGTGTTGCCTTCGTGCCATCCCTGATGATGGTGAATCGAGAGCAGTGTACCCTAGGGGGGTTTTTCCCCGGGGTCCCGCGGGAGGTATTAACAGCGCGGCTTTACCATCCGAAATTCTCGTCGGTGATTGCCCATGGCATTCTCGTCACCATCGTTTCCCTAGTCACGATCGCATGTGTGCTAGTCGCCCTTCTGCAGCAAGAAGGTGCAATTGCCCTCACCATCGCGGGCGCCTGGATCATCTACGAACTTGGCCTGATGCTTTTTATCGTTCCGATGGAAGTGGCCGTAAGAAACATTGCCTTAGCACGAGGGCAACCGACCGATTGGATAAAACCCAAAACATTTCTTACCGGCCTCTTGGCGGTCTTTCTTCTGCAAATCGTGTATCCGGCGGCGCTCTTTCGGTCTCTCACCGTCACGATCGTAGATTGGCGCGGCGTTTGTTATCGCCTGGGAAGGTCCGGAGCCTTGGAACTGATCCAATATGTGCCTTTCATCCAAGAGCGAGCCGGCAACGAGAAAAACTCCTTATGAGGAGTTTGTGACAACCGTTCAACTTGACATGCGTCCGCACAGAATCACGGATTGGAAACGTGTTACCGCTTTAAGACTGTGTGGTGGTGGGGTCGTTTCACGTCCCAGACAAGACCTACCTTTTCCAACACCCAGATCGTGAACCAAGCTGCGTCTATTTCCCACCAGCGATGACCGTGCCTGGCACTCGTTGGATCGGCATGATGGTTGTTATGCCAACCCTCCCCAGTACTGCAAAGCGCCACGAACCAGTTGTTGCGACTGTTATCTTTGGTCTCGTAGTTGCGGTAACCAAAAATATGGGACAGTGAATTGACCGACCAAGTCGCGTGCCACACGGTCACGGTGCGGACAAAGACCCCCCAAACCGTAATGCTCAGTGCAAACTGAAGGGCGGGCAACATCGGCCCAACGAAAATCCAACCAGCCAAAAGCCCTACGAAGAAGTAAGCCGCGGCAGAAAAAATGTACGACCATAACCAGAACCAATTGCGTTCGTAATGGAGATAAAAAGGATCTTTTAAGATGTCTCTGGTATAGCGCTCGTATTGCTTCACATTGTTGTGTTCCCGATTCACAAAGATCAACCAGCCAACATGGCTCCAGAGAAAATTCACCAGCGGACTGTGGGGATCCTCTTGCTTTTCCGAATGCTGGTGATGCAACCGATGGACCGCAACCCAGCGGGCGGGAGTGTCTTGCAAACACAAAACTCCCAGCGTTGCTAAGAGATGTTCAAGCCCTTTGGAACATTGAAACCCGCCGTGGGTCAGCAAGCGGTGATAACCGATACCGATTCCCCAGGTACCCACGAAGTAATGGCCAAGCAAACATACGACAACACCTGTCCAACTGAAGAACCAGGGCAAGATCGCCAACATCGCGAGAAGATGCACCAGCGTCATGCTGGTCAGATACCGCCAATCAACCTTCACGGGTTGGGCGGTTCCCGGCAACGGCAGTCGATCGTAATGACTGGTCTGGGGAGACAGCGACGAAACAAATTGCTCGTCTACACTGGCGGCGGGTTGGATTTCAACGGTGTCAGTAACCATAGCCCAAAAAATAAAAGGTGTCGGGTCTTTCCAAGCGAGAAATTCCCAAGAACGCGGAAACGGTTGGTCCTTGTTTCCAGAAACCACCACACCGATCCCGGCGGGGAACAAAGAGCTCTTCCAAGAGTTCTGCACGGGTAATAGATTGCCCGTTTCAGGCCGGATTACACAATCCCTATGCCTTCCAAATGATTATCATCTCTGACGGGCCAATGTCAACCAGATGGACCGGTTTTAAGGCAGTGCCCGAGACGCGTCCGTGGTGAATCTGAACCCTTTTCCGCCCCGCAGCGGGCCGTAAAGGCTCTAAAAAAGTGCAGCAAAGAAGCCGCTGCGGAAGAGAAAATCGTCCGCATGAAATACAACCCGAATATCAGGAGAGATCACCACAATCGGCTTTTAAAGCATTGCTTCACCATTTTACCTGCAACGGTTCAACTCTTTGTGACTCGAAGTCTGCGGATGGGTTGTCAATCCTGCAGACTCCGAGCTCTGCAAAACTTTGTACGTAATCTGTAGCAACTGATTTGTCTTCTGGATCCACCCTGTAAGTATCGTCCTCCGTTCGTATGGGCCATGCCACCACAGCGAGGTGAACTCCGCTCTAAGACCGGCTGCTTTGGGACTGAGACAATGACCGTTCGCTGAGAAAATAAAAAATCCTGACCGGGGCGCACCTGAACCATTGTGGCAAGAAAAGTTATTCGATTCGAGGGCTACGAATTTCAAGCGTTGCCGCCCAAAACCGCGTGATTGGAACCTTGGGCATCCGATCATAAAAAACACGCCCAATCCACAATGGTTGCCCCACAGAACGTGAGGGGTTCAACAATCTGACGAAGAGTTCGGGATCAAGCTCTGGAACTGGCGGGCATTCGCAATTACAACAAATAGATATTGATTTCCCGCACATTGGCAGGATTTCGGTACGGGCGTCCTCCTCCTCAGTCGCAAGGTATTGGAAAAAATGCAAGCAGATTTAACGATAGCTAATTCAATTATATCGGATGAAAAATGAATGTGGTATTGATTACGGGCGCTGCGGGTCTTGTCGGGTCGGAGGCAGTACGTTTTTTTTCTACACGCGATTTCCATGTCGTTGGGATTGACAATGACATGCGGAAAACATTCTTCGGGGAGGATGCATCAACCCAGTGGAATCGCCAAAATCTCGAAGAGACGATACCAAATTACGCGCACCACAACATCGACATCCGTGAAGAGGTGGCAATCAATAAACTGTTCGCGGATTATGGAAATGATATCAGCGTGGTGATCCATACCGCTGCGCAGCCATCTCACGACTGGGCTGCCCAAGCACCGCTGGTAGACTTTACAGTCAATGCGAACGGGACCTTGGTGATGCTGGAAGCGACGCGTGCTCACTGCCCCGATGCAGCCTTCATTTTTACTTCCACCAACAAGGTTTATGGCGACGCCCCCAACAGTTTACCTCTCGTGGAACAAGATACGCGATGGGAAATCGAAACTTCCCACCCGTTTTACAAACATGGTATTGACGAGAGCATGTCTATTGACCAAACCAAACATTCACTATTTGGTGTTTCAAAACTGGCGGCCGACACGCTCGTCCAGGAATATGGACGTTACTTTGAGATGAAAACGGGGTGTTTTCGTGGCGGCTGTATCACGGGCCCCGATCACAGCGGAACGATGCTGCATGGCTTTCTTTCTTATTTGGTCAAATGTGCAATTACGGAAACGCCCTATACGATCTTGGGATATAAGGGGAAGCAAGTTCGCGACAATATCCACGCTCACGATCTGGTCAACATGTTCTGGAACTATACCCAGAACCCGCGACCGGGAGAGGTCTATAACGCAGGAGGGGGTCGTCACAGCAATTGTTCCATCCTCGAAGCTGTTGCGCTCTGTGAGCAACTTTCCGGCAAAAGCATGAAGACCAGCTATCGTGAAGATGCGCGGATTGGCGACCATATTTGGTATGTCAGCGACACACGAAAGTTTCAAGTGCATTATCCCGACTGGCATTACCAATTTAATCTTCAACAGATCATCAAGCAGATCTACGACAACATGTCACAGCGTTTGGATTGCTCAGGTAACCCCACGTAATTCGTCGAGCGATCTAATGTTTTGTCTATGCGGTGCAGTTCATTCGTAAAATCAATTGAACCCCCTCCATTCGCTCCATTGATTCATGAGTCCACTACCAGCACCCTTGGTCCCGCCGCTTGACGACGAGCAAAAACTGATTCGCCTGATTTCCCAGGTGTCGGATAAAAGCGTCGCATGGGTTCGGGACGGACTCCAGAAGGAAGAACAGTGCCTGGGGCACTTTATGCGGACCGGTTTTGAACAATGGAAACTGAAACCCCACGTCTGGGATGATCGTCTGATTGATTTTTATCGCCATGGTGACTCCGAGTTGATGGGCTATATTGTTTGGAATCGTCGTCAAGAAAAACGGGCCATGCGTACATGGATCGGGCAGCATCTGCAGCGCACGACCAGCAAACCGATTTCTATTCTTACGATAGGCGATGGTGCTGGATTCGACAGCCTTTACCTCTCACTTTGCGGACACAATGTCATCTTTTCGGAAGAATCGAAATCCTGCCTCCAATTTGCGGAAACGATCTTTGAACAAGCAAACAGGCCTCTAACGATTGTCAATGGCATCGGTGAAATAGATCGTAATTCCGTCGATATGATTGTCTGTCTGGATGTCCTGGAACATGTCCCCGACCCACCTGCCTTTGTCGGTGAATTGGCAGCGCGCTTACGGCCTGGCGGACGACTCATTGTGCATGCGCCTTTCTTCTTCGTCACTTGGCACAACCCGACGCATCTGAGGTCCAATATTCGCTACAGCGGCGTCTTAAATTCCCTCTACACCCTCAACGGCCTGGAGTTAATCGATGGGCGTACGCTCTGGGATCCAATCGTACTAAAAAAGTGTGAGCCTGGGGAAACTCCCCAACGCAATCCAACCACAATCGCAAGGCTTCGCATCGGTGGCTGGCTTCTTGCAACCGCTCGAGTTTGGAATGGCCCTCATAACTGGATCGCTTCTCGTATTATGCAACGTCCCGTTTAGTGTTTAGATTGATATTGCTGCGCAAGGGAATTGTGATTGATAGTGAAATTTAATTGATTACCATCGACCCACTGCAGTCGTTATTGGGAGTAAGAGATACGTGATCATTATTGCTTATATCACCGCGATTGCCCTGGGCACTATGGCAATCACGCAGGCAGTGTTTGCATTCGTGTTCATCTGTTTTCTGAGACGCAAAGAGAATCGAAGCCCCGCTGAAACTGCCTGGCCCAAGGTCGCAATTTTGTTGCCG